>JADGCV010000031.1 GCA_015228815.1 Magnetococcales bacterium
CGCGTGGTTTTTGCGGGAATCTTGCGTAGGCGCGGGCTTTGGTTTGCCCTTCTTCGCGGTTTTTGCGAAGGAAGACAAACCCCTTGCGTGTTGAAAGGCCTGGAAACTTGCAATGTGTCCTGGTTTTTTCGCAAAAAACCGCGAAAAAACCAGGACAAGGGCGCGCGCCTGCGCGAATTTCCGCAGAAAACGCGGAAATTCGCTTTGGGTGAAATGGCGCGTGAAAAACAAAGTCAAAACAAAAAGAAAAGTCAAAACCCTGGGGGAAATCCCCCAGACCCCTTTTTTCTTTCAATAATTTTAATACGGGGAGGGGTCTGAATAGTTACTCCGAGACAGGTAATCCAGCAATGCGGAAGATGATGGGAAGGCTGAAGCTGACGGTGAACGAGGAGAAGACCCGTACTTGTCGCATCCCGGAGGAAACCTTCGATTTTCTGGGTTACACCATTGGCCGGTATTATCCCACCATGGGTGAGGGGAAGGCCAAATATGGGACCTGGCCATCGAAGAAGAGCGTTAGGCGGATGTATGACGCCCTGAGCGAACGCACAGATGTACGATGGTTGTGGCAAGATGCCGGGGATTTGGTGCATGACCTGAATCGCAAACTGATCGGCTGGGCGAACTACTTTTCACTGGGTTTCGCTCGACGGTCCTATTCGGCGGTAGAGGCGCATACCAAGCATCGGCTCCGACAGTGGTTGTGTAGGAAGCACAAGCAAAGAGGTGACGGGCAGTCACGCTACCCGGACAGGTACCTGCATCAAACGCTGGGACTGGTCTCTTTGCAAAGGGTGCGACAGAACTTCCTGCGTGCGCAAGCGTGACGCTTTGTCCGAGAGCCGGATGCGGGAAAACCGCACGTCCGGTTCGATGTGGCGGGAACTGGAAACGCGGTTAAGGGAGCAGGATTTACGCCCACGGCGAAAGCCTTGTGGACCCATGCTACCTCCTCCTACCGCTGGCGCGCCAGTTCTCGACCCTACCAAATGTCGTAATGCAAGACCTGACCCCAGACATTAGACCCCAGACATTATGTTCCCATGGTTTTGACTCAAGGCGAAGGATTTTTGTGCGTAAAAATAATAACAGAAATAAAAAATAATTTTACATTATTTTTTGGAAATTATAAAATTGTTTATATAATTATTATTAGTTTGCATTTGAAATTGATTTGGGGTAGAATGGGGGTTCCATGATGGCCGTAGGAGTGATTTTTCCTGTTTCTCCGGCCAGTGGTTCTGGGTGCTGGGTTTGGAAATTCTGGCACTAATGAAAATATTGAGATGTAACAAAGGAAATTGAGATACTTTCTTCGATTTTTTCCAACCAATTGATAGGATTATTACGATGGGTTTAGGCCAAGATCGCAATCAGCCCTGTAGCTGCGGCAGTGGAAAGAAGTTTAAGCGATGCTGTATAGATCGTAAGTCTGTGTCTAACACAGTGACTGGTGATTTTGGAGAACCTACTACAATCAATGGGTGCAGATTTGGTCCTGATGGGCAGGTTGAATTTCTAATGGATGGCAAAGTTTTGGTGCCGAAGAGATCCTATCAAGGTTCACACAGAGAATCTAATAAAGGAGAAAAGCACCTGTTACGGGTTCCAATTAATCCAGAGTCAATGAATCTGGATGAAAGTAAGATTTTAAGAAGTTTTTCTCGTGTTTTTGCTATAGATACGAACACAAAAACAAAACTATTGCATCATACGGTTTCTATTGCATGCATTGTTGAATGTCAGTTTATCACAGAACAACCTGATCAGTATGGCTGTGTCGTTTTGGGGACGTTTGAGTTCCATGACGGTCCTGTTGAACAGCAGGAGAATTTTGCTTGGCATTTTTTGATTAGGATGATTCAAAATAGTTTGGACTTTTCTCCAGAACAACGTATTGCAATCGTTACGGATTCAGACTTAGGTAAACATGATGAATATAATGAGAGAAAGAAACCTTATTTTAAGGATTTCTTTCTTCCGATAGGGTTTTCTCTTCTGTACGCAAATGAAAATGGTCGGTCGATGTGCAATCAGGCAATACGTTACTGTGATAGACAAGCTGGCAAGATGTTGCAACTATCGTTAGATAGTAAATTGCAATATGCGCAATGGATCGATATCCATGGGGGTTGGTGTACTCGCTTCCATGGTTGGCATAATCCTGTTTCACGGGAAAATGCTAACATTTTTCGATTAGGGTCTTTGCCTAGCGATGCCTTGGGTCCAGGTTTTTCAATGAGTGCTTGAAAGTTCAGGCACATTGCACTGTTATTCTTTCTGAGTTTGTAAAGATTTTGAAAGAAAAAAAAGATCTTGGGGATCTGAACAGCTGCTTAGAGGAGATTCTCAACGTTTCTGGAAGCGTGTAACACCCGGATGATTTCCACTCCATGATTGGCGGGGCGATAAAAAATCAGGTAGTTACCAACAGGAAACATTCGCAAGTCTCGGTAGGAATTCCAGGGACAGTATATCCATTTCACTGAACTCCGGGGACACCATCAATTCGGTCCTTCATCGTTTCCCCGGACCCAGGTTTGACCGTTTCCCGACCCACGAGGCAACCAAGTTCACCATCGAACGAGTCCAATATCAGCGACTCATGTTAAACTTTGATATTTCGATGGAACAGTGAGTCCGGTTTTGTCGGACTCACCAGGGGTGAGTCCAGAGCTTTTGGAGAATATTGGCAGAGAGAGAAGAAAAAGGCAACTTTCGACTCCGGCGGGTCCGGCGGGGGACCAAGTTCCTTCTCGAACCACCCGCGCTAACCATTGGAAACATTTGGGTTTTTCAAACGACCACGGTCACCCCGAAAGGTGGCCGCGACGTAGAGAAAACCCTGTAAAATCAAAATGGTGGACCACGTGATACGGTTTCGAACCAATTCTCCGGCTTTGTTGCAGAGCCGTATAGAGAAGAGTTTGAAAGCGTCTTGGCTACCAATTGATGCATGTTCCGTTGATCGCCATGATCTGCAAAGGCTTTTTTCGTCTGCTCAAACTCTCCTCTCGAAAACGGATGCAACCCGTGGACCCGCATTCTGACGCCCGTTTGGTCAGCAAGATGATGTTAACGCAAACTTTTACTCTATTCGCGGAGAATGGAGAATTCTGTGCTGCGGAAACGAGGCCCTTCCACCGCTTTTCCAAAACATTTTCATCGTCCACTTGGTGGCCATGATCGAGTGCCGATTCGAACAGATTCTCCGGCTCTCACGGTCGGAGGGCAGGAGCAGATTTCGATGATCGTTCGGGCACCAAGAGAAACAAGTCAATGAAAGACGGCCTGCAGGGAATCGGCTTTGAAAATCTTCCGCGCCCAAACGTTGATGTCGTCCAATTTTGCCGATTCCACCTGCTTCTGAACAGATTCTGGGATCAGGCCAAAACGCTCTTGGAGCAGTTCGAGCAGCATTTCTGCCTTGCCTTTTTGCTCTCCCTTTTTCATCCCAATCCGTTCTACGCTTGTGATATAAGGCATTTTTTTGTTCTCCTCGAAGTTGGATAGATTTGTCCAGAATTGGTTGTCCAACTCTTCTGGCAGGCTCAACACCCAGTCGATGAATCGAAAGAGATCAACGATCTGTTGGCGGTTGAAACCACGTTCGTACAGCATGCGCGTGATGCGCATTTTCTGCTGAAATCGCTCTGCCGGTTGGTTTCTGGTCTGTTTGCCGGTCAGATGCGCCAGGGTGACGATGGCAAACGGATTGGTGGATGACTCCAAAAGATCCAAACGGGACAGGTAATCCAGCAATTTGATAGCATTGAACTGGAAGCTGACCTTCGATCCCCACTTCTGATAACCAAACGCCGATGGCCGCCAAGCACCTTCTTCGTCAGCGAGGATGGCCAAGCTGACTACAGGTCTCTTGACTACAGGTCTCTTGTAGAGGTCGAAAGCCCGATACTGACAGGTGAACATCCGCTCTTCGAAATGCGGATCACGGTTCTCCTGGATTTCGACATGGATCAGCACCCAGAGTTCATCACCGTCGAGCAGCCAGACCCGGACCAGCAGATCAACCCGACGATTGCCAGACTCCGCCTCCCGAGTGATCCGGTCCAGCTCCTTGTCCAGGAATTCTGGAGCGCACTGCCAGTCGATACCATCATGTGCCTCTGGCAGGAAAAACTCCAGAAAGTCGTTGAAGTACGCCTTCAGGATCTCCTTCCACGGCGAATCGTACTCGGTCGTCTGGCTTTGATTGTCGTGATCGGTCATGTCAACATCCTCGAATGCTCTGCCTTTGGATTGGAGTGCAAAGCCTTCAAAAAACGATCACATGGGTGATAATGTCAATCATGATCAATCCACCAAGAGCAACTCATTCATGAAATCACTTCTCATCATCGGCACCTTCATCGCCGACTTGTTCCTCAGCCGAACCGCCTTGCAGATGGAGATCCTGGCTTTGCGTCATCAACTGGCGGTTTTGCAAAGGACGAAACCCAGCCGATTACAGATCCACCCATTGGACCGCTTGCTTTGGATCCTGCTATCACGCATTTGGCAAGGCTGGCGTGAAGCCTTGGTCATCGTCAAGCCAGCAACGGTGATACAGTGGCATCGTGAAGGGGTTCGGCTGTTTTGGAAATGGAAATCCCGCCGCAAACGCCCCGGTCGTCCTGCCGTCACGAAGGAAATCAAGGATCTGATTCGCAAAATGAGCCTTGAGAATCCACTCTGGGGCGCGCCCCGCATCCATGGCGAATTGCTGAAACTCGGCTACCAAGTGGCAGAAACATCAGTCGCAAAGTACATGGTCAAGCCAGCCAAACCGCCATCTCAAACCTGGAAAACCTTCCTGGAAAATCACGCCAACTGCATGGTTGCCATGGATTTCTTCACTGTTCCGACACTCTTCTTCACGGTGTTCCACGTCCTGATTTTGCTTGACCATGAACGTCGCCGCATCATCCACTTCAACATTACCACCAACCCAACTGCCGCATGGGTCGCTCAACAAATCAGGGATGCTTTCCCCTGGGATTCGGCACCACGCTACTTGATCCATGATCGAGATCCGATTTTTCAGGGCAAATGCCAAGACACCCTGAAGGCCATGGGAATCAAGGAGGTAAAAATTGCGCCAGCATCTCCTTGGCAAAACGCCTATTGCGAACGAGTGATCGGGTCGATTCGCAGGGAGTGTCTGGATCACGCCATCGTGATGAACCAGGAACACCTGAGACGGACCCTGACCTCGTACCTGATCTATTATCACGAAACGCGCACCCATCTTGGTCTGGCCAAAGACTGTCCTGAGCCAATGGCGGTTCAACCAATGGGGGCAGGCGATGTTATCGCCATCCCGCATCTTGGTGGGCTGCACCACCAGTACCTGCGGAAAGCTGCCTGATCCAACTCCGGTTTCGACTTGTCAAAGAGCGCATCCAAAGGGTGAGGTTCCGATGCCTCTTGCCCGCTTCAGAAAAATCTGGGCCATGACGACCACCAGACCCTCAATCCTGAAGCTGATTTTTGCGGAAATCCGCCTTACTGTCCAGAGAAATCCAGCGACTTCATCGTCAAACTGCTTGGCGATGGGACCAAACCGGGTCGGATTGGGTTTTTGGTAGGGACAGTGTGCGGCAGGGTCATGCGGCGCTTGTCGATGAAACCGGCTTCGTGCAGATCACGAGCGGTCTCATGAACGGCATCGAAAACGGGGCATCCCAGAACGGCGGCAAAGGTGTTGCGGAAGAGAGATTTTGGATAGAATGGGTAGACAGGGGTAAAGATTGCAAACCTCTCGGGAAGAAAACTTGGGACTCAACTGCTCTACTTAAGCGAATGCACCGACTGCCATGGGCCGATTAGCCGCAAAAAATCTGAGAATGCACGGCCAGATGGTTCTTCCTGGGCTGTGCCCCATAGGGGAAGCCTCTCGCCAGATGGCCATGGCCGACGTGGCAGAACGGGGTGCTTTTTTCACTCGGAACAGCGTTGTTGAGTTCATCTTGGATCTGGCCGGTTACACCGTTGACCAACCCCTTCATCGCTTTCGGTTGCTGGAACCATCCTTCGGGCGAGGAAATTTCCTCCATGTCGCCGTAGACCGGCTGCTGACATCGTTTCTTGATCATGAAGGTTGGGATGGCTCTCTCCATGAAAAACTGGCTCCTTCCATTCAGGCAGTAGAACTCCATCCATCCAGCATTGAGGAGACCCGCTCAAGGCTTATGGAACTGATGATTGAGAAAGGAATCAACCGTAAAGACGCCGTGCAACTGATCGACGCTTGGATCGTGGAGGGGGATTTTCTTCTGGCCCAGTTCCCCCATCCGTTCACCCATATTGTGGGCAATCCTCCCTACGTCCGGCAGGAACACGTTCCCGACATCCTCATGGAAGAGTATCGTTTCCGTTATGACACGATTTTTGATCGGGCCGATCTTTATATTCCCTTCATCGAACGGAGCCTGCACAGTCTCGATGCCGGTGGCAAGCTGGCATTCATCTGTTCCGACCGATGGATGAAAAACCGCTACGGCGGGCCGCTTCGAGCCATGGTTGCCAATGGCTATCATCTGGCCTGCTATATCGATATGGTGGATACACAGGCTTTCCATGAGGATGTCACAGCCTATCCGGCTATCACTCTTATCACGCGGGAAAAAGCTGGCCGTACCCGGGTCGTCCACCGTCCTGAAACTGATTCCGGAACCCTCTCCCGCCTTGCCAAGTCTCTCAATGTCGAATCCCTTCCCAAAAGCAGTGAGGTGTTGGAAATCCGGGACGTTGCCAGGGGGCAGGAACCGTGGATTCTGCACTCAGCGGATCAATTGGCCGTCATCCGTCGTCTGGAGAAGGAGTTACCACTTTTGGAGGAGGTGGGATGTCGGGTGGGAATCGGGGTGGCCACTGGAGCTGACAAGGTGTTTATAGGCCCATTCGAAGCTCTGGACGTAGAACCAGACCGTAAACTACCCTTGGTCCAAACGAAGGACATCAAGGGAGGATGCGTTGCATGGCAAGGGCAGGGGGTCATCAACCCGTTTAACAATGATGGGACACTGGTGGACCTTAGACAGTATCCCAAGCTGGCCGATTACCTTTCAAAACATGAGGAGGTGATCCGAAATCGTCATTGCGCCCGCAAGAATCCAGGTGGATGGTATCGTACCATTGATCGCATTCATCCGGACCTGTTGAGTCGTCCCAAGCTGCTGATTCCCGACATCAAGGGAGACGCCCATATTATCTATGACGATGGGGCATTTTATCCACACCACAACCTCTACTTCATCACCTCCGACCAGTGGGATCTTCAGGCGCTCCGAGGGGTGCTCCTATCCGGCATCGCCCGGCTGTTCGTCTCCCTCTATTCCATTCAGATGCGGGGAGGATATCTCCGTTTTCAGGCCCAGTACCTGAGACGGATCCGGGTTCCCAAATGGGGCGATGTATCGCATGGAACGCGCAAATCCCTCGTCGCCGCCGCAACTGAAAACGACTACGATGCCTGCAGTAGGGCCACCTTCGGCCTGTACGGGTTGAGCCAGGAGGAGTCCGCAGTGATTGGCGGAAACAGGGAGGATGTGGTGCCATGACCATTGATTTGGGCGATTTCGATCATGAGGTTCGCGAAGCGGTTAAAGCTTTCTGGATCGGACGTTCTGCAGCCGTCCAGAAGCAGCAATCCAGTGGCAAGGCGGACCAGGGGGAACGGGCTGGGGTCACCGCTGGAAAGAATATGGACGGTTTCGTGGCACTGGTTGAAAAGGTGGTGCGTCAGAACGGGCTATCCCGTGCCGATATTCATCTGGAACGGAGGGTGCTCACCCTGCCTGGATATTTCCGCCCCACAAAGCTGTGGGACATGTTGGTGATGAACAATGGTCGGTTGATTGCCGCTCTGGAGTTCAAGAGTCAAGTGGGACCGTCTTTTGGCAACAATTTCAACAACCGGACCGAGGAAGCCATCGGCACGGCGCTTGACCTATGGACGGCCTTCAGAGAAGGGGCCTTTGGCGATTCTCAAAGGCCCTTTGTGGGATGGCTGATGCTGGTTGAGGAGTGTGATGGCTCTCGGACCCCGGTCAAGGACCGCTCCCCTCACTTCCCCGTATTCTCTGATTTCAATGATGCTTCCTACGCGGATCGGTACGATATTTTATGCAGAAAGCTCGTTCGGGAACAGCTCTATACCACTGCCTCGGTAGTGCTTTCGCCCAGAACCGCCGAGAAAACCGGTGCGTTCAGCAACCTGTCTGAGATGACGAGTCTGCGCTCGTTCATCGCATCATTCGCAGGGCATATTGCCAGTGAAGCAGCAAGGTAGCTCCTGAACTGGAAATGGCATGTCATCGGGATATTGATTTTACTCTTTCCGAATCGATTACCCATATCATGCAGGGATATAATACCCTGCCAGCCGACCCGGACGGCCATCCCTGGGAGATCATCTGGGCCCCCATGTTTCCCCTGGGACCGGCGGGGGAGTTGCACCTGCCGTAGGACGCGGGTTTGCACGGCTTTTCGTCTTCAAGCCGACCATCTTCCGTGTCGAACGGGTCCGGTTCCGGTAAATGACGTTACTGTTTGAAATACCAAGGAAAAGAGTGAGTCAGACTGAGTCGGACTCACTGGGGGCGAGTCCAGAGCTTTTGGAGAATGCTGGTGGAGAGAGAAGAAAAGGGGCAAGTTCGACGTTTGTGGGTCCGACGTGGGACCAGGTTCATTTTCAAACTATGGCCGCTAACCATTGGAAACATTGGGGTTTTTCAAACGACCACGGCCACCCCGAAGGATGGCCGTGACGTGGAGGAAACCTAGTAAAATCAAAATGGTGGAGGTGGCGGGAGTCGAACCCGCGTCCGAAACATGTAGTCAACCCGGAAGATGTACGGCTATTTTGCCGGTCATGGGCGAAGGATCCGTTACAGACCGGCTGGATCCGACGCTTCCGTTACCTCGGAATACTGGGTGACCCTGGATTTTAACCGGCATTCACATTCCGGCTTGATCCCGTCTCGAAAGACTTCTGTTGCCGGGCCCGGATCGGGACCCCGAAGAGACAGCGGTTTTAGGCCGCTGCCCTCATCGGAGCATAGTGCTCGTCATTGGCAATTATAAAGTTTCGCCCTGTTACGGTGGTGCGATACCGAGCCGCCTCCAAAAGCCTTTCCATACCCCGTCGAAACCGTGACACCCCCAGTCTTCCTAAGAGAAGAGAGACAAGACAACTTTATGAACCGGTGGATAAAGCGATGTATGCAGAAGAAATGGTGCCCAGAAGAAGACTCGAACTTCCACGACCGCGAGGCCACTAGACCCTGAATCTAGCGCGTCTACCAATTCCGCCATCTGGGCTTCTCAAGGGAGATGATATGGGAGATCAGTGGAGATTGTCAATGTTTCATTTTCGAAATCATGAGACGAATGAACCTTGAAGTTCCACCTCACACCACGACAATCAAAAAAAATCCATCACCCGTATTTTTCCGGCCTCACTTGGAACCGCCAAGACTGTTGAACAACTCCACGCGGATTCGCTCCAGAGAAGGTTCTCCTCCAGCGTGAAAGGGAACCAGACGACAACGGTTCATGGCCGCCAAGCCGATTCGGGCGGTAAAAAGGCCATTGGCTACCCCCTTTCCCGCCTGGGCCAGTACCAATGAGGCGGCATGACCTCCCACCACATCCGATACCCGATCTACCACCAAATCCGTTGTTCCCACCATGAAGGTTCCCAACAGGACTTCACGAGTCAAATACAAACTCGCCATCCCTCCCGGATGGATCCCATAACAACAGGCAATCGACCGGATCATGCGCAAATTCTGCCACAAAAAAAATAAACCGTTCAAGCCAATCATTGGACTCATGGCGGAAGCAACGGCCATCGTCGTGGCATGCTTTACAATCAATCGATAACCACGAGCGTCCAGACGTCCATAAACTGTCCTGGATAACAGTTCCAATACCTCATGGTCATCGTAATGACTTCGAACAAGATTATTAAAATTTTTCCAGTCGGATTCACATTCAGCGTCGCCAACCATCGTTTCACGCAGTCTCAACGCCACCCCGACGGCATGGCCATGACCACGGCGTTCCCACATGCGCTGAATGTCCAGGCGCAGGTTTTCGGCCCGTCGTAGACTGGAAAACCCCCTGATTTCACCCGTAATCAATAGTGCCGCTGCCACCAGGGTCGTCCCCGCCACAACGAAAAAAAAGATCCCCAAGGCCCAATGCTGATGAAATCGTTCCCATAAGAACAGGTACGTCTCTTCCAGAAAAATACCCGCCAGCCAAAGAAGTCCTCCCAGTATGAACCCGATTGCCCCGCGATCTTGAAACCATCCATACATCCCTCTCGCCATTCTGGGCGTGGACGGAATCTTGAATTCATGTCCCAGCGCCGCATCTTCCCGTCGCTCCCCGGATATCGGCAAGACCACCGGAGATGCCGACAAGAGCGATGTCTCCACCTCGGTTTCCTTCGGCGCATTCACCGTCAACGCGACAGGGGCGATCCATGATTCATCCGAATTCACGTCAGCTTGTCTCCCAGAAGAAAATCGAGAGCCCAATCCAGGCGCAGATGTGGCAGGGATGTCTGATCATTCCAGTCGCTCCCTGCCGGTTCGAATTCCAGAAAGTTGAACCGTTCCTTCTTCCAGGCCTCCGGCTTTGGGATCGTCTCGGGGATTTCTCCAGGAAAGAGAAGAACTTCCTCCTGACGACCCTTCGGACGACCACGTACAAACGACAGCCTCCGCCCCTGATGCTCCTGAACGACCGTCTCGGTCGAAACGATCGAGGCAATGGCCATCGACTCCACCTTCACCCCATAAAATGAGACATCGTTGACCTGATCCATGACCATTCGTTCCAATAACCGTTCCATGTTGCCGTGCTGATTCGCCGCCACATGATCCGATTTGGTCGCCGCAAACAACAATCGATCGATCTTCGGCTGAAACATCCGTCCCAGCAGGGAAGAACGGCCATAATCGAAATTCTTCATGATGCTTTTCAAGGATCGGCTCATGTCACCAAAATTCTCCGGTCCACGATTCAACCCCTTGAGCACATCGACCAGGACAATCTGCCGATCGAACCGGGAAAAATGGTCCCGATAGAAACGACGAACCACCAACTCCTTGTAGGATTCAAAACGTTCCGACATCACCTGGAGCATCGATCCCTCCTTCATCGATTCAACCGTGCATCGGAGCGGGCAGAACGTCAGCAATGGCGTGTCTTTCAAATCCCCTGGAATGAGAAATCGTCCTGGCTGCAAAAAACTCAAACCGACAGGCGCTTCCTTGCAGCGAACGAGAAATTCGGTAAACAACCGGCTTGCCTGGCGAATTCTTCCCTCATCCGCGTCCTGGAGCGGATCCTCTCCCGACAAATGATCCAGCCAGGATTGCGCCAGGCTGCGTCTGGGTTCCTGTTCACACAGCGCCAACACCTCCCTGGACCACTGGCAATATCCCTGTCCCAGAAGAGGCAGATCCAGCAGCCATTCCCCAGGATAATCGATAATATCCAAATGGATCGTCGTTCCCGACATCAGGTGACCGCGCAACAGTCCCGATGGACGGAAGCGAAGTGCAAGACGTATTTCGCTCAAGCCATCCGTGGCCCTGGGCCAGGCGGGAGGATCCCCCATCAGAGACTGAATGAACTGGTCATATCTGAACGAAGCGATTTCCATGTTGGGCTGCAATACGATTTTCGCTCCCTGGTACCGTCCTTCCGCCACGACACGGAAAAAAGGGAGCCCCCCCAATCGGGCCCCCTGCAATAACTGATGGATCAACGAAGTGATGAACACCGTCTTGCCTGCCTGGTTCAATCCCGTGACGGCAAGGCGGATTCTGCGATCCATCGCCAGATACAACAGATCTTCCACGCTTTTCAGGGCTTCGTTCGCCAGGATACCCAGCGAATCGTGTTTGATACCAGGTACGTGCCACATGCCGATCTTTCCTGGACTGGAGTGGACCGTTTCACTCCGGAAACGTATGGACCACGATTTCCCGGAGTGCGCGGGATGATACCCGTTCGACTTTTTCATTCACATGCGAACCATTACCCGCTACGATGTTCTTATCGACACAGTCTGGATCCGCTCCGTCTGGAGGCGTCCTCCAGTGGAACTGGCCCGACCGCCAAGCCTGAACACCTGCCGGGAACCCAGCCGATGAATCGAAAAACATTGTTGAGCAGATTGGATACCATCGACTTTTTCAAGGAGTTCACTCCGGATGAACGGGCCTGGTTCTGTGACAACAGCCTGTTTTGTTCGTATCAGGACGGCAAGAAAATCATCATCGAGGGGGCGCAGGATCGAACCTTCTATGTGCTGATCGATGGTACCGTCCTGGTGACGAAAAATGCCGTCCCCAATGAAATCCTGGCCCGACTTGAATCCGGCGCGGTTTTTGGTGAAATTGCCCATTTTGCCCGGCAACAACGGGCAACCAATGTCCTGGCCCAGGGAAGGGTACTCGTTTTTCGACTGGAGCACGACATTTTCAAGAAACTTCCCGCCGAGGTCAAATTGAAAATCAATCATCAGGCGATGGCGATCTTGATGCACCGCCTTGAAAGCAGGAAAAATTCCTGATCGTCAGTGTGCCGCCGATCCCTGTTCTTCATCCTTCCACCAATCGGCGATCACTTGTTGCAGTCCGGACAGATCGGGAACCGTTCGGACATGGGATGGAAATGGATTGAGCTGTCCGACGCCGACAACTCCCAGGAATGAGGCCCCTGCCACACGGGCCGCCCGATGATCCGAATCAGAGTCGCCAATAAAAAGAAGTTCCCGGGGTTCGCACCCTTCCCGCTGAATCAGACGGGCCAACACCTCTTCCTTGGGTGTCGGACCGCCGAAGATGTCGCGAAAATACCGAAACAGATCCCGATGCCGGGCCACTTCGATCACCTCCTGTTGCGGCGCGGCGGAGACAATGTAGGAGGGAATCAATGGCCAACCGCGCAGATATTCCAGACTGCCACGGATCGGCGCAGCCTCAAGAGTTCCTTGATGGACCATCTGTCTGTACCTTTCGACCCTCCCATCGAGCGAAGTCTCGTCCAGTTCAAGGTTCATGACCTCGCAAAATACCTTGCCGATTCGCTCCCGTCGATACATTCCCCGGGTTCGGTTCCATAACTCTGCCGCCGCCTTTCCTTTTCCCGGCGCTTCCATTTCCACCAACCGTACCAGCGCCTCATCCTTGATTGCAACCGAGTCGGCCAACACACCATCGAAGTCGAAGGCAACCGCTTGTATCTGCAAGGCGTTGAAGCGTGCGATCAACTCCTTGCGCTCCTTGTAGGTCATTCCATGATGGCACGGGGAAAACAAGGTCTCACCTCATGATCGGATCAATAGTTGAATCCCGAAGACATCATTCCCTCACGGGTCCGGTGAAAAAAACGGATCTTGACCTGAGAGAGAATCCGCCGGTCCAGGTGAGAGCGCGATAGGGCCTGAAGCAACCGGGCATTCAGCACTCCCAACGGATCTCCCCGGACCGAGGTCTGAATGCCCCACATCAGAAATTGTCGGTTCTGCATGTCCCCGGACCGGGAAGGATCGGCGGGGGCATGCAGAAATTCCATATGAACGGCTGGAGATCGCAACACGCCCACGGGCATGAGTTCCTCCATACGCAGCACGGCAATTGCAATCTGTTGCAAACGTTCCAGTTCCGGATCGCCAATTTCCGTCTCCCTGAAAAAATGGACCGCATGGGAGAGAAAATTGTATTCTCGCGTCATGATGCGGGCATTGGCCTTGATCGCCAGGTCAAGATAATGCCAGGATGCCTGGAAAAATCCGGAAATCACACAGTTTTTGACCAGATGTCGCAGCAGTTCCCCATCATGTGGCACCAACTCATGGGCCCGACGCGACGTTTCACGGGCCTCCGAGTAATACCCCATTTTCCTCAGGGATTCACTGTAGTCGCGATAACCTGTCGGATCTTCGGGGGCCGACTCCAGAATGCTGTAATGATGGCGACGCATCGCTTCTTCATCCCGCGACAGACAGGCCATGCGGGCCAGAATCAGGTGCGCCGTGGTGCTGTGCGTTTCGGTGAAGTCCTCGGCTTCGTCCTGCAGGGCGGAAATACGATCCTTGTCGATGCCGATTTCATAATTGAACATCTTTTCCGATTCTCGAAGGAGTGCATTGATTCTCTTGTTTTCGTCGAGACGAGCCACATCAATACTCCCGAAACATCTGTCGCCTTGAGATGTCGGCGTCACAAGTCCGCACGCCAATCCGTCGGTTATTCTGCATCGGAACCGGGTCTCTTGAGAAGGTGAAAAAAATTGCTTATGATTCCTGCATATGGTGGAAAAGCCGTCAAACCGTGAATGGGCTGTCTCCATTTTTCACTGTATCACATTCTTCAATGTTGGATTGATGAATGACCATTTTTGGACTGCCGAAAGAAAAAAAAGGGTCCGAGGGAAATCCCCCCAGACCCCGGCTGCTTTACGCCGCATCATTCTTTTCCTCCCCAACCCATGCGAACCATCCGGTTTCATGAGGACTCCCAGGAAGAGGGAACGGTTCTTGCCGAACCGGGTGTGTCAGCAGGTGATCCCGACACATCCTACCGCAAGATTGGACCAGGAGTAGTACACTGGCGCGGTGTAATAGGGGTAGACGTAGGAATAGGATGGCCAGACCACCGGCGCGGAATAGACCACCGGCGAGGAATAGACATAGCTCACCGGGGTGTAGACGTAGGATGCGGCGGGGACCAGGGTGGTGGCGCAGCAAAAGGCTTCAGCGTTGGAGGTTGGGACAAGAAGGCCCAGGGACATCGAGGCAACGGCGCTCAATGCCAAAAGGGTGTTGCCGGTCCTGTTGCGGTGGATGGTCGTCATCATTCGCTCCTTGTTATCGAAAATATTAAGAGAACTCATACACATGCCAGATTAGCACCATGGCAAGGGAATGGAAAGGAAACTTCGAGAGGATATTGTACAAAAAATGGCCTTCGTTCCAACCGGGGCCAAGACGCCGCAACGACGACCAAAATCCGGTCGATCCTGGTGTTCGGCTTTCGGGAAAGGCGGGGGCTATTCCATCTCGCTTTCAAAATTCAACCCCAAACCGCGGGGGGTGATTCGGGCGATGGTGCAGTGGAATGAAACTTCGAAGGTGTTGCCCTCCTTGCTCATCTCGACGAACACCACGCCTTCCATTCCTTCCGTGAGTCCCGGAAAAAGGGTTTCAGTGCTGAGAAAGGCGCCACTCATGCTGACGTCGGAGGTGGTTCCCTGGATGATGTAGCCGCCATCGTCCGATTCGAATCTCAAGCGGGTGCTGAAGGGGATACGATCGTCCCTCTGGACCGGTTTCTTTTGCGGCTCCTGGGAAGACCGGGCGGTTTCCGATGGTCCCGAAGCGACCGTGGCGGCGCCGGGAGACGCAGCTTCCCTGGGCCGTTGCGATTTCGACCTTGAAAGGGTTTCCTGGTTGTTGGCGGATGTGGGCATGGTCTTCGGGCATGGTCGGGAAGGTTGACGATGACATCCCACCTACAAGAATGCGATCCGATGGTGTGAAGGGATGTCGTTGCGTCGGTTCGGAATCGATCACGGGTCCTCGGGTTCGGGTCCGATTCAGGGGGCGGATCCAGTCTTTCCACACATGTTCCAGAATAGCCAATTTTCTCCGCGTGTGCAAAGGACCTTTGCGGCGGGGCTGACCTCCCGTACAATCTCTTTGCGTGGAAACGGACGGATAATGATCGATCGGGACGGTCGGCATGGCAGGACTTGAGGATCGGGCCATTCCGCGGGCCAGGACAAAGGGGATCCGACATTCATGAACGACAAATTGCAGATTGGTCTGGAACACCTCCCGGCCATGAGTGTCGCCGACGCCGCATGGACTGCCGGCATCGCCGTCGAGGCGATGGAACGGTTCCTGGCCGATGCCGATCTTTCTCCAGGTCAATCCCTTCGCGTCTCCGATCTGCTCCAATCGGCGTTTCATCTTCTGGGCTTCAGGCAACTCCAGGTCGAACTTCTGTCCCGACAATTGTGGGATGCCCTCAACAGGGAACGCGAGCTTGTCCTGGCCCTGCAAACACGACTCGATGCCACCTGCCCCCCCGTGACCTCGGCCCACGCCAATCCCGCCACGCTGCTTGATGGCCGGCAGGGATCCGTCGTTCCGATCGAACCAACCAGGGGGAAAAAAAAAGGGGGGAAAAAAAAGAAAAAGGAGGTTTTCTTCCCTTGATTTTTTTCTCTGGTTTCGATACGCCCGGTTTTTTTCCTTTTTTGACCGCAATGGCGGACTGAATACTTGACAAGAACGATCGGAATTAGCACAATCGCTTTTCATGCGGGTTTACGATCGTTTGCCAAGAGGATCCATGTTCAGTCGCATCAAGAATGATATCCATGTCATCCATAAACGCGATCCGGCGGCCCGGGGAATGTGGGATGTCCTTTTGTGTTATCCCGGTTTGCATGCCGTCATCGGTTACCGGGTGGCGCATGGGCTGTGGCGGCGGGGGTGGCATCTGCCGGCCCGGTTTCTTTCCTACATGGTCCGCTTTTTCACCGGGATCGAGATTCATCCGGCGGCGCGGATCGGCAATGGATTTTTCATCGATCACGGGATGGGGGTGGTCATTGGCGAAACGACTGAAATCGGGGACAATGTGACCATCTATCATGGGGTTACGCTCGGTGGAACGAGCTGGAACAAGGGCAAGAGACATCCAACCCTGAAGGATGGGGTGATTATCGGCGCCGGGGCCAAGGTTCTGGGACCACTGACGGTCAACACCAACGCCAGGATCGGTTCCAATGCCGTCGTCGTCGAGGATGTCCCGGAAAATGCCACGGTTGTCGGCATTCCGGGCCGGGTCGTCATGGGCATGAATCCGTCACTGCCGCGGGAGTCGCCGTTGTTTCCCGCCTACGGCCAGATCGGGGCGATGCCCGATCCGGTGGCCAAGGCGGTGGTGTGCATGTTGGAGCAGGTCCATCATCTGGAACATCGTCTCAAGAAGATCGAGAAGAACGGGGACGGTACTCATTCACGGGAGGAGGGGCCATGAAACTGACGACCCGCGGTCGTTATGCGGTCACGGCGATGCTCGATATTTCGGTGCATGGCCAGACGCGACCGACTGCCCTGGCGGACATTTCCACCCGGCAGGAAATTTCTCTGTCCTACCTGGAACAACTTTTCTCCAAACTCAGGCGCAAGGGGCTGGTCCGCAGCGTTCGTGGGCCGGGAGGTGGCTACATGCTGGCGGCATCGCCGGCGACGATCAGCATTGCCGACATCATCCGCGCCGTCGATGAACCGATTCAGGCTACATCATGCGGTTCCTCCGATGGTTGCCGTCCTTCCAGCCGTTGCATCACCCATCATTTTTGGCAGCGTCTGGGAGAATATCTCAATGGATACCTTGAATCGGTGAGCCTGGATCTTCTGGCGCGGGAGAGCCATGGACACCCGGGAGAAAGATCCGGCCATGACCGGACTTAAGGTGCCGTCGTGATCTATCTGGACCATAACGCCACCACCGCCATCCGTCCCCAGGCGCTGGCGGCGATGATGCCGTTCCTGGAGCGGCAGACGGGAAATCCCGCCTCGGTCCATGGTTTTGGCCGTGCCGCCCGGCAGGGACTGGATCAGGCGCGGCAGCGGATCGGGTCTTATTTCGGGGTTCACGACAGCCTGGTCTGTTTTACCGGCGGCGCCACCGAGGCCAACAATCTGGCCATTTCCGGGATCGCCGCAATGCGCGACCGGCCTGGGCATGTCGTCACGAGCGCCATCGAACATCCCTCGGTCCTGGAGGCGGTCGAGAATCTTGGGTCGCACGGACATGAAGTCACCGTGCTCGAAGTCGATGCCTCGGGGCGCGTTTCCGTGGAACACCTTGAACGGCATTTGCGCGCTGATACCTTCCTTGTCTCCATCATGATGGCCAACAACGAGACGGGGGTGGTGCAACCCTTCGCCGAAATCGGACGACTGTGCCGCGAACGGGGCATTTTGTTTCATCTGGACGCGGTTCAGGGGGTGGGGCGCATTTCCTGGTTCGGGGAACGGGGGGGGCGTATGCCTGCCGACATGGTATCGGTTTCGGCCCATAAACTGGGGGGGCCCCAGGGGGTCGGGGCGCTGATCCTGGAACGGTCCTTGCCGTTGAAACCCTTGTTGTTGGGGGGGGGACAGGAACGGGGACGGCGTGCCGGCACCCAGAATCTTCCGGGGATCGTTGGTTTCGGGACGGCCATCCAATGGTTGTCCGAACATCAGGAGGAGGAACTCGGGGCCATGGCCCGATTGCGCGATCACCTGGAGGAACGCTTGCTGGACGGGGTCCCGGGATTGGTGGTCTTTGGCCGGGAGGTGTTGCGCATTCCCAATACGTCCATGGTGGGAATCGAGGGAATTCATGGTGAAACCCTGGTGATGAACCTGGATCTGGCGGGGTTTGCGATCAGTTCGGGGTCGGCATGTACTTCGGGACGGGGAACGGGATCCCATGTGCTTGCCGCCATGGGGGTGCCGGAAGGGTTGGCGTTGGCGGCGGTGCGTATCAGTGTCGGTTGGAATACCCGGATGCTGGAGTTGGAGCGATTCATTCAGCAATTCATACACATCCTTGCCAGGCTTCGCGGGGGGACCGGTACGAGGAGCAGCTGATTTCGCGGCGGGCCGAAGGCGACTGGAACGTTCAAGGTAAAACTCATGAAACTTCCCATCTATATGGATTATCAGGCCACCACCCCCGTCGATCCACGGGTCCTGGAGGTGATGATTCCCTGGTTTACCGAGCGGTTCGGCAACCCCGCTTCGCGTTCCCATCCTTTTGGCTGGGAAGCGGAACAGGCGGTCGAGTCGGCCCGCGGCGAGGTGGCCCGTTTGATCGGCGCCGACCCGCGCGAAATCGTTTTCACCTCCGGGGCGACCGAATCCAACAACATTGCCATTCTTGGCATCGCCCGGTTTCACAAATCCCGGGGCAACCAGATTATCACGACCACCATCGAACACAAATCGGTGCTGGATGCCTGTCGCCATCTGGAATCGGAGGGGTTCGAAGTCACCTACCTTCCGGTCGATGCCAACGGACGCCTGGATCCGGACCGGCTGGCCGCGGCCATCGGAGAACGGACCATCCTGGTCTCGGTCATGGCCGCCAACAACGAAATCGGTGTCCTCCAACCCCTGGAGGCCATTGGGGCCGTGTGCCGCAAACGGCAGGTTCATTTCCATACCGATGCCGCCCAGGGGGTGGGCAAGATTCCCATGGATGTTTCCGCCCTCAATCTTGATCTGATGTCGATCTCCGGCCACAAGATCTACGCTCCCAAGGGAATCGGCGCCCTGTACGTCCGGCGTCGTCCCCGTGTTCGATTGCAGGCGGTGATGTTCGGTGGCGGTCACGAACGCGGCCTGCGTTCGGGAACCCTGCCGACGCCCCTGATCGTCGGCCTGGGGGCCGCGTGTGACCTGTGTTCCCGGGAGATGACCGACGAAAACGCCCGCATCACCGCCCTGCGCCAGCGTATGGCGGACGGGATCATGAGCCGGTTGACCCATGTCGTCCTCAACGGGGATCCGGTCCATCGTCTGGCGGGCAATCTGAACATTTCCTTCGCCTATGTCGAAGGGGAATCCCTGATGATGGCAATCAAGGACATCGCCGTTTCCTCGGGATCGGCCTGCACTTCCGCCTCCCTGGAACCTTCCTATGTCCTGCGCGCCCTGGGGGTCAACGAGGAGTTGGCCCATACCTCCATCCGTTTTGGCCTGGGACGCTTCACCACCGGGGAAGAGGTCGATCATGCGGTACGGGTCGTGGTCGAGGCTGTCACCAGACTCAGGGAAATGTCTCCCTTGTGGGAGATGGTCCAGGAGGGGATCGATCTTGATTCCGTCCGCTGGGCGCAACATTGACGGGACACGGTATGTTCCCGGGAGTGCCCGCGGGAGGGAACGTTCGCTGGGGGAACCGTCGCCAACAGACAGGGTCCAAGGGATCGATGGAACCTGGTTGGAAGTTCAACTGAACTCATGGAAGGAACGATCATGGCTTATAATGACAAGGTGCTGGAACACTACGAAAAACCGAGAAATGTCGGCAGCATGGACAAGAACGACCTTCATGTCGGAACCGGCATGGTGGGGGCCCCGGCATGCGGCGATGTGATGAAACTTCAAATCCGGGTCAACGATGAAGGGATCATCGATGATGCCAAATTCAAGACCTTTGGTTGCGGTTCGGCCATCGCCTCCTCCTCACTGGTGACCGAATGGATCAAGGGCAAGACCATCGACCAGGCCTTGTCGATCAAGAACAAGGACATCGCCGAGGAATTGGCCCTTCCGCCCGTCAAGATCCATTGTTCGGTACTGGCGGAGGATGCCATTCGTTCGGCGGTCGATGATTATCGCAAAAAACAAAAAGAGGTGGTCCATGGACGCTAGGGGAATTTCCCTGACGGAAAAGGCGGCATCCAAGGTTCGGGAGATGTTACAGCGTCGGGGAACTCCCGATTCGGCCATACGGATCGGCGTGACCACGGCGGGATGTTCGGGCATGTCCTACAAACTTGAATATGCCGATGCCCTCGACGAGGGGGATCATGTGTTTGAACAGCATGGCATCCGGGTGGTGGTGGATGGCAAGTCGCTCCTGGTCATGGATGGAATACAGATGGATTATGTCACCGAACAGTTCAAGTCAGGGTTTCGCTTTGCCAATCCAAGGGAGAAGGAACGCTGTGGTTGCGGCGAATCGTTCAAGATTTGACGGGATGGACCATTGGATGGGATTGAGCTTATGAACCGGATGGGGACGTGTTGGTCCTGCCGTGGCGGTGTGACGGCGGATGCTTTTTTTTGTCCAACCTGCCGTGTGATTCAACCACCCGATCCACGGATGGATCATTTTTCCTGTTTTGGCCTGGCACCGGGGTTCGACATCGACCTGGCGGCCTTGGAAACGGAGTATCGGGAGCGGCAGCGACAATTTCATCCCGATCTGTTCGTTGCCCGCGGGGCGGCGGAACGGCGGTATTCGATGGAACATGCGACCCGATTGAACGAAGGGTATCGCATTCTGCGCGATCCGTTGCGCCGTGGGGAATATCTGTTGCGTGTCACCCGATTTCGAAGCGAGACTCCGGAGAATGTCGCTCCGACCGATCCGTCATTTCTCGGAGCGATGATGGAATGGCGCGAGGAATTGGCGGAGGTCGATCCGGGAGCTTCCGATGCGCCGGTCGTACTGGAACGGTTGCGGCGGCGGGTGGAGGAGGCATCACGAGGGGAGGTCGAGGGGTTGGCGGGGTGTTTTTCGGCATGGTTTTCCGGGGGGGATCGAAACAACCTTGAAATGGCGGGGCAAGGAATCGATCGCTTGCGTTATTTCAATCGGTTTCTGGAGGAGGTGGATCGCAGGGAAGAGACGATCCTGGCAAGGTGATCACATCTTGCTGTCGCGGAAAATTTCCAGGTTGTACGAACAGATTTCCAGGATGATGCGTCATGTCGCTGTTGATGGATATAGCCGAACCGGGACAATCGTTACGTCCCCATGAAACCCGTCCCGAGGATCGAAAACGGGTGGTGGGCATCGATCTTGGGACCACTTTTTCCCTGGTAGCCGCGGTCGATCCGAATGGAACGCCGGTCTGCATCCCCGATGAAGCGGGGCGGGTGGCGCTTCCTTCGGTGGTGTGTTATTCCCCCGAGGGACCGGTGTGGGTCGGCGACCTGGCGGTGACGGAGGGGATGCGTCATCCCGCCGATACCATTGCCTCGGTCAAGCGGATGATGGGGCGCGGTCTTGCCGACCTGGAACGCCTCGGGCAACGGACCGTTTTCGGCGTGGAAGCGGGTGAAGGGGGAATGGTTCGGATCATCACGAGCGGGCAGAGGGTTTCTCCGGTCGAAGTGTCGGCAAACATTTTGTCCTCGTTGTCGCGCCGGGCCGAGGAGGCACTGGGAGGACCACTCCATGGAGCGGTGATCACGGTACCGGCTTATTTCGATGATGCCCAACGGCAGGCAACCAAGGATGCGGGCCGTCTGGCGGGTTTGGAAGTGCTGCGTCTGGTCAACGAGCCGACCGCAGCGGCCTTGGCCTACGGCCTGGATCGGGGGCGCGAAGGGCTTTATGCCATCTACGATCTGGGGGGCGGAACCTTCGATATTTCCATCCTGCGCTTGACGCGCGGGGTGTTCCAGGTGATGGCGACCGGAGGTGATTCGGCCCTGGGGGGCGATGATTTCGATCATCGCCTGAGTGAATTTTTTCTCAAGGAGATGGACTGCGCCGATCCCCCGGTCGCGCTGTTGCAGCAGTGTCGCCGGGTCGCCCGTCAGACCAAGGAACGGTTGAGCCGGGAGGATTCATGCCCGGTCACCATCGATCTGCCCGAAGGGGGAATCTTTTCGATCCGGGTGACCCGGGAGCAGTTCGAGGGGATGATCGCCGACCTGGTGCGGGCGACCGGGATTCCCTGTCGCCGGGCCTTGAAGGATGCCGCGGTTGGTGCCATGGATCTTCAGGGGGTGGTCCTGGTCGGCGGTTCGACCCGGATTCCCATGGTGCGGCGTTTCGTGGCGGAGGTGTTTGGGCGGGAGCCGTTGTCCGATCTTGATCCCGACCAGGTGGTGGCGTTGGGGGCGGCGCTCCAGGCGGAACAGTTGTCGGGCAACGCCCGGGACGGCATGTTGCTGCTCGATGTGACCCCACTGTCATTGGGGATCGAAACGATGGGAGAACTGGTGGAAAAAGTGATCCCACGCAACGCCCCCGTGCCGACCGCCCGTTCCCAGGATTTTACCACCTTCAAGGACGGGCAGACCGCGATGGCGATCCATGTGGTTCAGGGGGAGCGGGAACTGGTGCGTGATTGTCGATCCCTGGCCCGGTTCGAACTCCGTGGGATTCCTCCAATGACGGCGGGGGCGGCACGGATTCGGGTGACCTTCCAGGTGGATGCCGATGGACTTCTGACGGTGGCTGCCGAAGAGCAGACGACGGGGGTGCGACAATCGGTGGTGGTCAAACCTTCCTATGGTCTGGGGGATGAAGAGATCGAGCGGATGTTGCGCGAGGCCATGGTGCATGGGGAAGAAGATTGGCGGCAACGGCTGTTGAACGAGGCGCGGGTCGAGGCCGAACGGGTCCTCGCGGCGGCAGGGGCGGCGCTCGGAGCGGATGGCGATCTTTTGAGCGAGGAAGAGATCAAGCGGGTCAAGAAGGTGATGCTGGCCCTGTGGGAGGTGTCCCGTTCCGAGGACCACGAAGCGATCGACCGGGCGCGGGAAACCTTGGACCGGGAGACGGTCTTCTTTGCCGAACGGCGGATGGATCGCAGTGTGCGCAAGGTGATGACGGGACGTAAGGTCGAGGAATTTCAATAGGTTTTTCATATGGTGAAACGAATGGTCCGGAACGGGGTTTTCGGCCCGCCAGTCCACGTCGAGCACCAGGGGAGGATGAATCGATGCCGCGGATCACTTTTCTACCGATGAATCGGACCGTGGAAGTGGCGGTGGGAACGACGGTGCTGGAAGCGGCCCATGAACATGACATTCCCCTCGAAGGGGCATGCGAAGGTTCCCTGGCCTGTTCCACCTGCCATGTCATCGTTTCCGACTCATGGTATTCCCGCCTCGATTCCGCAGGGGAGGAGGAGGAGGACATGCTGGATCGGGCTTTTGGCCTGACCCCGACCAGTCGCCTGGGTTGTCAGTTGGAAATCACCGACCGCCTTGACGGACTGGAGGTAAAAATTCCGGAATATTCGGTCAATATCAGCGTCGATAAAAAAAGGGGGGGATCATGAAATGGACCGATGTTCAGGAAATCGGGATGGCATTGGCTGATTCCATGCCAGAGGTGGACCCGATCGAGGTCCGTTTTACCGATCTTTTGGCATGGGTGATGGCCCTGCCGGGGTTCGAGGATGATGAAAAGCGGTGCAACGAAAAAATCCTGGAGGCAATCCAGCAGGTGTGGCTTGCGGAACAGGATTGATAAAGATCAGGTCCGCGATTCCCTGTCGGGCAACGATGCACGTTCCAGGCGTGCCGGGCCATTTCATGTTTTCGTAGGTGACTTCCCTGATCGCAAGGACAGCCTACCGAAAAACATCGGGTATGGATTCGGCAAACAGAATATTCTCGCTCCAGCTTTCGATCAGTGAAGGTTCGGCAGTCGCCACCTTGGTCGCAACCCACTCGGGAATGGAACCGAAGCGACGTCGCAAAAGGCGTAGGAACAGGGCTGCTTCGCCTTCTTTCCGTCCCCGTTTTTCACCGATTTGCTCTCCTTCCTTCAGGCCTTCCTTCAGGCCTTCCTTCAGGCCTTCCTCCAGGCCTTCCTTCCGGGCCAGTTCCACCCGTCCACGGGCGTCGGTGATGGCCATGCCGGCTTTGTCGTAGAGGTCCAGTTCCTCCCTGGTCATATTGGCCACCATGGCCTTTTCGAAGGCATGTTTGAAAGGGGGTAGGTCCAGTTGACTGGGGATTTGATCCAGGGTTTCGGCGTAGCGGATGAAGTAGATCCATTTTTCCATGATGGAGTCGCATAAGTCCAGAGTTTTACTGAACTTGGGTAGTTCTATGAAATAATAGATAATATCGTCGAGATAGGTGTTCCCGGTGATGGTTTCATGGGATACATGGCGGGAAACGCAGTGGTTGAAATCGGGAAAAGTGGTGAAATCGGTGATGGTGACAGCGACGATCTGGTTCAGGTCGGGATAATGCTCCCCCTTGGCGATTTGTTGGGTGTAGGCCTTGGCGCTGTTGTATTGGATTCGTTTCAGGAAGCCGTCCACCTTCTCGATTTGCATTTCAACGATGTAGGAAATGCCGCGAAGGTCGGTGCAGCGGACATCGAGTATGGAAGATTTGAGTTCCTTGATGCGTGGGGCCAGGAAAGGATCGAGAATGGTCAGTTCGGCGATGCGCCGGTCTCCCTCCAGTTCGAGGAGACTCTCCAGGAAACTGGTTGGAATATCCTTGGCGTCCTCGCTGCCGAAGATTTTTTTGAAGGCAAAGTCGATGCGCGGATCGATGAATTTCATGGCAGTGTCTCGGGGTCAAATCCATGCGTGTTTTTGATCATTACCGGTAAAAAACGGCGCGTCACCACTTTAGTTCAGGCATCGGTGCCGTGGCGTCCCTTCAGGGCATTCTCTTTCAAGGATATGATAGCGCATTCCTGGCCGGAAATACCAATGCGCGAAAGATAAAGCGATCTTTCCGTCGTTTGCATCCCTTGCCGAGAACAGCGTGAAAATGTAAACGATAGGAGGTGGCCATGCCATGTGACATGGATCGTGACGCCGAACCAGGATATCGCCAGGATATTTGTTTGATGCCGTCAGGTTTGAGGCCGGTCAGGAGAATGTATGAAAGTCAACAAGGTCTGGTTTCGCGAAAATCAGTTGACCCCGCAACTCCAACCCAGAATGGACCCCGACCGGGAGGCGGAAATTCGTGCCTTGCGGCAGGAAATTCTTCGATTGTTGCAGAAACAACGGTTTGTTTCGTTCGTCAAGCAGCCAAAGTTTTTTTTCGACAATCATCTGCGCTGTCTTTGGTTGCTGCATGGTTTCCAGGCGCAGGGGGAGGAGGTGTTCCAACATCTTTCCCGGCTTCAGATTTATACCTTCAAGAATTGGGAACTTCCCAATGTCGGGGAATTGAAATCCATTGCCCGGGAACCGCTGTTCCGGGAACATGAAATCTTTTCCCGCGAGGCGCTGTTGTCCAGCGAGCGGACCGCGGATGGGGTGGGGTTTCAGACAGTCCGGGTCGGAACCGGGGAGGTGGGTCGGTCGTCGGATCAACATCTGGTCCTTCCCGTGCATCGGGTGGCGCAACGGGACGTTTTTTCCTTCATTGTCGCCAATTCCCTGTTGCCCCAGGATGTTTCGGGGGTGACCGACAAACTCAATCAACTCTACTCCCTGACCCTCGATGCCAGCCGCAAACAACATCCCACCGCTCCGCCATCGCTTCGGGCCCTCAAGCAGTTGCTCCTCGAAGGGGATTACATGCGGGCGCGACTTCCGGTGTTGGAGGAATCCTACCTTCTGGATATGGAAAAGGGATTGTGGGAACTCTATCAACCGAAAAAACCGCTCGGGGCCGGTTGGATCGGGGTCGAACTCAAGCAGCCCTGGGAGGCGCGCAATCCCGAAAAGGATGTCAAGGATGGGGTGGTCGCCATTGATTTTGGCACCAGTTCCACGGTGGTCGCCTGTCGGGAGAACGGCAAGATTACCCTGCTTCGGGTCGGAATGACCGATTTTTTCCGCAAACCGGTCCCGGAGGATTATCAAAATCCGACCGTGCTGGAATTCGTCAATCTGCCGCAGTTGCTCGATGCCTGGAAGTCGGACGCCTATCGTCCGCTGACCCGCTGGGATGATTTTCATTTTTCCCATGAGGCACTGAACAATTTTCGTGAAAACGAGGCCAATCAGGTGATTGTCGCCAGCATGGTGACCGCCATCAAGCAGTGGCCGCTGCATGGGCATGCGGGAGGACATCTGCGTATTACCGATCAGGCGACCGGATACGAAATGGAAATCACCCCCTCCCTCGCCCCCATGCCGGTTCCGGGACAGCGGTTGATGGTGGGCAAGGATGACCCATTCGACCCCATCGAACTGTATGCCTATTATCTGGGATTGTTCATCAACAGCCGTTCCAACGGTTTGTTTCTCGAATATTGCATGACCTTTCCGGTCACCTATCCCCGGGAGGTCAAGAACCGGATCCGGGCGAGTTTTGCCCGGGGATTGATGCGTACCTTGCCGATGAACCTGATGGATTCGGAGCGGATTCAACGCTTTCGCGTGACCGAGGAGGCCTCGGAGCCTGCCGCTTATGCCGCCTGTGCCCTGGATGAACTCGAAATCGAACCGACCGAGGACGGGGTGGCCTATGCCGTGTTCGACTTTGGCGGTGGCAGCACCGATTTTGATTTTGGCATCTACCGCAAACCGACATCGGACGAGCTCAAACAAGGTTACGAACAGGTCATCAACCATTTCGGCGCCAGCGGCGACATGTATCTGGGAGGAGAAAACCTGGTGGCCAACATCGCCTACCTGGTTTTTCGCGACAACCTTGAAATCTGTCGCGAACATCGAATCCCTTTTTCGGTGCCCCCCGAAGGGGAACGGTTTCCCGGTTATGAACTTTTTCTCGATCATTCCCACGTCGCCCAGACCAATACCGCCCTGGTGATGGCCCAGGTACGGGGGTTGTGGGAAAATTTTCAGTGGGACCTGCCGGGGGATGACGCTGCCGTGGTGGAGGAGGGCGGGGCGGGGTGTGTTGCCGCAACCCGGCGTTTGTCGGATCGGATCGGCGATGTGTTGAGTCAGGAGATCATCGATGCGGGATTTACGCTCCGTCCCGATTTTCAATCCTGCCATCCAAAAAAGAGGATCATTACCCTCGAACTGGAATTGCTCAACCGCTCCAGGGAAAAGACTCCGGTGCGCCTTCAGTTGGATCGGAATCATATCAATCATTTTCTGGTGGCGCGCGTGGGCAAGGGGGTGCATCGGTTTTTCATCGCCCTGAAACAGGCCTTTGGCTCCAGGGGGCTGGACCCGGCGGAAATTCATATTCTCCAGGCGGGCAATGCCAGTCGGGCGCTCCTGGTTCAGGCGTTGTTCGCTGCCTTGACCCAGGAAAAAATGCACAAGTGGGAGCCGCCCAAGGGGGGGCTGAAGAAAAATCCGGTTTTGGAAAAGATTCAGAATTCCATCGGCGACAAGAGGTTGATCATTCATCGTCCGCCCCCGGGAGATCCCGACAATCCTTATAAACCAACGGCAAAAACCGGCGTGGCCATCGGTTTGTTGAAGCTGGTCCCTGGAGAACCGTTTCTCTCCCTGGGACCCAATATGGAGAATCGGCAAGGGGAGGCGCCCTTTACTTATTTTGTCGGCGGGCTCAAACAGGGTCGGTTCCAACCGGTCCTGAAACAGAATGGTCCCTACAATGTCTGGGAGGAGTTGGGCATTCCGACTCGTGGAACCTTCGTCCTGGTATTTTCGACCTCGCCCCAGGCCGGTCTGGGAGAACTTCGCCGTGGCGCACGGGAACTGAAGGAAAAAAGCCTGACTTTTGGACCGCCATCGCTGGGGCGGAATCTGTTCATTCAGGCAGTGGCGCCGTCTCGGGTCGAGATTTGTCTGGCCAATTCGATCGAACAGATCGAAAAACGGCCCGAGGAGGTTCTCTATCGGGACATTATCGTTTTGTAGGGTGTGTCATCAATGGGTATGGACGCGACATGCTTTCCTATCAACACGAATATCATGCCGGAGGTCCGGCGGATGTCCATAAACATGCCTCCCTGGCGGTCCTTCTGGCACGTTTGACGGTCAAGGAGCGTCCCCTGACCTATATTGAAAGCCATGCGGGCGATGGAATGTATGATCTGGAATCACCGTCGGCGCTCAAGACCGGGGAGGGGCAACAGGGAATCGGGTCGATCTGGGATCGTGGCGTGTTGGAATGGGACCATCCCTATCGGCGGGTCATCGAACAGGTGCGGGAACGTTTTGGCGTCAATTGGTATCCGGGGTCGCCCTGGCTGGCCGGGGCGTTGCTGCGCGAGCAGGATTCCATTCATCTGATGGAATTGCATCCGGGGGCGCATGGTTCCTTGCGGCGGGTGTTTCGGGCGGACAATCGGGTCCATGTGCATCGCCGCGATGGTTATGAAGGGGTGCTGGCAATCCTTCCTCCAAAGCCGCGACGTTCCCTGATCCTGATCGACCCCGCCTATGAGGTCAAGACCGAGTACGAACAGGTGGCCCGGTTCATTCCCCGGATTCATCACAAATGTCCCGAGGCGGTAATCATGGTGTGGTACCCCCTGCTCCGGGACCCTCTGCATCAGGGACTGTGTTCAATGCTTTCCCAGGCGGATCTGCCAGGCTTTTATCGGCGTGAAACGATGGTCGCCGCACCGGGGTCCTCTCGGCGTCTTTACGGCAGTGGACTTGTGTTCGTCAATTTGCCTCATGGGGTCCTGGATGCCTTGGATGCGGTGGATCGCATCGTTCCTCTTCATGAGTGATCAACATTGGATGGATTGTGTTGGTTGAGGGGGAGATCCCATGAAATCGTCTCGTGGAAAATGAATCAGAGCATTAATTTCAGAGTTCCTGATCCCGCAGGATTCGTTAACGGCACTTTTTGAGCAACATGCACTTTGATTTACCTATCAATTTTGCTAGATTTAGTGCCACCGCCGCTTCCGGTCTCGTGGACAAAAAAGCCAGCATTATCTGGAAGGGATCAGGAAGTCTGAATTTAGAGTTCTGTTTTCCACCCATGATCAAATACTCCCCGCCCTCTGAATAATGTGCCCCCCTCTGAGTAATGTATCCCCCCCTCTGAGTAATGTATTCCCCCCCTCTGAGTAATGTATCCCCCCTTCAAATGATGTTCCCCCTCTTTGAGTAATGCCGCCCTCTCCAAGTCATGTTCCCCTCTGAACATACTCCCTTTGTAGCGGCATCCCCTCCGATGTCGAGAGATTGCTTCAAACTGGACAATATGCGCAACCTGTAAGATATTACAGGCTGTAGTGTATCTTCAGTATTTCCATATTTGATTAATTGATTTTCTCTATTTATGAGGTAGAAATGCAAATCGATCACATCACACGGTGGGGTTGACGATGAATGTTATTGAATTTATCGAAAAAATAAAACAGTTTGAGACGATTGAACAATTCAAGAAATCTGTCGGATTCTTCCTGTCTCGATGTGGTTTTGACTCTTGGGCTTATACGGTTAAATTTCCAGATTCCTATAATAATGGAACATTTGAAACGATGCATAACTGGAACCAGGAATTTGTCGATCGTTATGTCAACATCCATATGCCCCATTGTCCAAGATTCAAACATTTATGGAATTCTCCGGTTCCCCTTGTTTATGATCGTGAGTTTTTTAAAAATGATTTAAAGATGTTACCTGTTCATCCAGAACCGGTCAAGAAGGTCATCGATGATATTATTGATTTTCGGTATCACGGCCATGGTTTTTCACTGGTGACGCATGGCAAATATGGTGACAAGGGGGTATTGACGCTGCAAAACAGGGATCAAAGAAGGGATGGATTGGATGCGATCACGTTGAGCTTTCATGTGGCCAATGCGTTTTTTCCCTTCATGCACATGAAATACATCGAACTGACAGGATGGCGTCCCCCTGGTGGGGTGTTCGAATTGACCGAGCGGGAAAAGGAGTGTTTGCGTTGGGCTGCCGACGGCAAGACCTCATGGGAAACGGGAATGATCTTGAACGTTTCCGAGAGGACGGTGAATTTTCATCTTGCCAACGCGCAAAAAAAACTTATGGCAACGAACAAGATTCAGGCTGTGGCGCGGGCGATTCTGTACCATATTCTCTAGCCCAAGTTTAACACGGTGAAAATTTTCCACTTTGATATCATGATCTTATGACAAAGAAAAAAATCGTGTGGCACTACATTTTTAATTTCTTGCCTACATAGTCACCTACCGGATTGGAGCGCAAAGAGGTTTCACAGTCCCTTTAGAAATACTTGACAATATCAAAATAATCAACGATTTTCAATTACTGTGAGTTAGCCCATGTTTAACATGCTTAAAAAAATGCTATTATAAATCAATATTTTACGTGATAGTTTTTCTTCGAGTGGCACTACATTATGTCAATTCTTCATTTTCTGTTCCTGTAACATATTGTTATTTCATAGGAATATTCCAGAATCTCAGTTCTGACGTTTTTGTTTTTGCAGGTAACCTATCGTAGTGCCATAATATATGGAATTATCAGTTTCCAACGAACTGATTGTTATTGTAACCTTGATGGGTATGCTTGTCACCTTTCGACCAGTACTGGAAATGAAAATCGTGCGATATTTTCTCATGTTTTTCACCTTGATAGCAGACGTTCAATGTTGGCGTATATGGAGTGAAAAAATGACCGTCTGATTGTCTCAAATTTCAAAGAATGGCGGTTTTGTAGTGCCACTCCAAAAAAAATCGTCACGTATCTTATTGATTATAGTGAGAATATAAAATGCCATGTTAAACTCGGGTTAGAATTTTTTGGAATCCAACCCGAACCCAGATGGAAAATAAGATGACAGTCTGAAGAGTCCAATCAGAGAATTGTACATTTGTAGTGCCTTACGGGAAAAATCGATAGCGTAAATATTTGATTAATAAGTAAATAAAAATCACTATGTTAAACATGGGCTAGGGAAAGGAAAAGTGATTCATATCAGCCAGACAAATTATTGATTCCAATGTTTTTTATATCGAGGAGCTGTCCGTTATGAGCTTCGGTGTGGCATGTTTTCGAACCGATTCCAGTCTTCGGGACGGTCAACGTCCCATCCGATGGTGGTTTCCGTCCAGGAAAAACCAAGAGTGACCAATCTTTTTCTTGTATTCTCGGCGACTGTTTCCGTTCCCCATGGGATGTCCACGAATAATTGCGGATGGTCACGGGTCAGGGCAAGCAGAAGATAGCCGCCGTCTTCCGCGGGGACGAGGACGGCATCATGGTTGTCAAGGGACGCTTCGACCTGATCGAGGAGGGGGGGGGCGATGGAGGCGGCGTCACCGCCGAGGAGCAGAATGGCGCGGTGGGATTGAAGTTGGGTGCTGACAATGGCGGCCAGGCGTTGACCGAGGTCGCCGTTTCCCTGAAGACGGCGCCGTCCAGGGTCGGCGATGGTATCGAATGACGGATGATCGCATGTCGGGGTACACCACAACAGGAACTCCCGGCCTGGGGCCTCCTGGCACCAGGAACGGGCAACGGTGGCGACGTGGCTGAGCAATCGTTCATGCGCCCGGGCCGCTCCACGGGGACCGAGCAGGGGGATCAGCCGGGTTTTGACCTGCCCCGGCTCCGGGGTCCGGCCCAACAGGTTGAGCGACAGGGGACGTCGGCGAAGAAGCGGCGTCCCTTCCTGATCTCCGGTTCCCGGCGCGAGGGCCAGATGCCGGTCAGGGGAATTTCGGTCAAGGGGTGTCGGCAGGGGGGTGCGGTTGTTTTTCACGGTCGAGGACGGAACGCATTTTTTTCATCAATTCAGGAAGTTTCCGCATCATGACGATTTGTATTTTGTTGTCGCGATGATTTTGTCCCCACCATCCGGACCAGGTGGCGCCGGGGGGGACATCTTCGGCGACTCCGGTACCGGCGGCGATGCGGGCGTTTTTGCCAATGGTGACATGGGGGACGACCCCGGCCTGACCGGCGAGGATGCAATGGTCTTCGATCCGGCAGGACCCGGAGATTCCGACCTGGGCGACGATGATGCATCCCTTGCCGATATGGCAGTTGTGGGCAATTTGCACCAGGTTGTCGATCTTGGTGCCGTCGCCGATGCGGGTGGCCCCGAATCGGGCACGGTCGATGGTGGTGCCGGCGCCGATTTCGACATCGTTGCCGATGTGGACGGTCCCGAAATGGGGAATCTTGACGTGCCGCCCCTGAATGAATTCATAGCCGAAGCCGTCGGAGCCGATGACCGTGTTGGACTGGACGACGCACCGTTCTCCGATCACCGTTCCCCGATGGATGATTGCGCCGGCATGGATGACGGTATCGTCGCCGATGGTGACCTCATCGTCGATGAAGGCCCCTGGTCCGACGCCGACCCGCCGACCCAGGCGGGCGCCGGGGTGGAGGATGGCCTGGGGGTGGATCGATGGCTCCATGGCGAACGCCCGCATCCCCAGAAGAACCGCCGCCCGGGCCGCGTCCAGTGGCGGATGATCGCTCAGGAGGGCGGGGCGGTCCATCAAGAGGGGGGCCAGTTTTCGTTCGGCGATCAGTGCCGTCGTGATCGGGGCCTTTTCAAGCCATTGGGCATTGACGACAAAGGAAAGATCCCGAGGGCCCGACTGTTCCAGAGGGGTTACCCGGAAAACGTCCATGTCGGTCCCGGATCGATCCAGATTGAGGGCTTCTGCCAGTTCGCTGAGTTTCATTCATCGATTCCTCGATTTTCGGAAGGGTTCGAAGGGGGTGATTTCCCTTTCTCACCTTCAAATGGTCCGTCCATGCTGTTTGGAATGAACTCCGACATGGGCGACGAGACCCATGGCGATCATCAGGGTCAACATGGAACTACCGCCATAGCTGATCATGGGCAGTGGGATTCCCACCACCGGCAACAGGCCGATCACCATGCCCATGTTGACCAGGACCTGGAAGGCGAACAAGGTGGTAAGCCCGACGACGGTCAACAGTCCGAAGCGGTCCGCGGCGGTGGTGGCGATGATCAATGTCCGCAGGATGATCATACAGTATACGATCAGAAGAAGCAGCCCCCCGACGAAGCCCCATTCTTCGGCGAGGACCGAAAAGATGAAATCGGTATGCCGTTCGGGAAGGAAATTAAGCTGGCTTTGGCTGCCCGCCATGAATCCCTTGCCGAAGAGTCCTCCGGAACCGATGGCGATTTTGGACTGGATGATATGATAACCGGCGCCGAGCGGGTCTTTTTCCGGGGAGAACAGGGTCAGGATGCGGCGGCGCTGATAATCGTGCATCATGTTCCATCCCATCGGAAGGGAAGCCCCGAGAAGAATGATGATGCCGATGAACAGTTTCCATTCGAGGCCGGCGGCGACGATGACCGACATGCCGACGGCGCAGAGGAGGATGGAGGTTCCAAGATCGGGTTGTTTGACGATGAGCGCGGTGGGGAGGGCGATCATCAGCAGGGGGATGACAAGGTCGGCGGGGCCCAGGCCCGAGGAGACCGAGCGGTCGTGGAAATAGCGTGCCAGGGCCAGGACCAGGGCCACCTTCATGAGTTCCGAGGGTTGCAGATTGAGGACACCGATTTCAAGCCAGCGCCGCGCCCCCATGCCGATGGTCCCCGAGAGAAACACCCCCACGAGGAGCGACAGCGACAGGCCGTAGAACAGGTAGGCGTAGCGACGGTAGACCTTCTCGCTGCCGGCCATTGCGATGACGAGCATGAGGATGGCTCCGAAACCGAACCGGGCGGATTGGCGCCATACATAATCGATGTTTTCCCCTCCGCCGACCGCGGAATACAACACCACGAATCCACCCAGCGTCAAAAGCGACAGGAGGACCAGGAGGCTTGTGGGAAACCTGGAAAGCCGGTCCCGCCATCCGGGGCCGTTGCCTCCGAGATGGCGAAAAGTCCGGTCGTCGGCAGGGATGTTCATGATTCGGCGATTCCGTACTTGTCAAAAAAGAAATCGAAGATTCTCTTGGCGATGGGAGCGGCCGCGGAGGCGCCATGACCGCCATGTTCCACGACCACCGACAGGGCCAGGCGGGGGTTGTCGATCGGGGCGTAGGCGACGAACAGGGCGTGATCCTTGAAACGGGCGTTGTCTTCCTTGATCAGTTTACCCGATTTTTCCCGTTTGTGCTTGACGACCTGGGAGGTTCCTGTTTTTCCCGCGGCCAGGATTTTTTCCGGTTTGTATTGTCGGGCGGTTCCTGATCGTCCATTCAAAACCGCGATCATTCCCTTGCGAATCAGGTCGAGGTGGGCCGGCTGAATGGTGGTGGCATGGATGGGGGTGGGTGGTTGATTTTCGGGGGAGGTGACGAAGGTGGGGCGAAAGATGCGACCACCATTGGCGATGGCCGCGACCATGCTCGCCAGTTGCAGGGGGGTGGCGAGAACGGCCCCTTGACCAATGGCGGTGATGAGCGTTTCCCCGGGATACCAGGCGTGGCCGAAGGTGGCCTTTTTCCAGGCCCGGGAGGGCATGAGTCCCGGACGTTCCCCTTCGAGGCCGATGCCGGTGGTTTCACCCAGCCCCAGGCTTTTGGCCTGTCTGGCGATCGCATCGATGCCCAGGGACTCCGATACCTTGTAGAAGAACACGTCGCAGGATTGCTCCAGGGCGGCCACCAGGTCCAGATTGCCGTGGCCGCCGCTTTTCCAGCAGTAGAAGGTATGGTTGTCGCGGACGACGCTGCCGCTGCAATAGTGACGGGTATGGGCCGATATTTTTCCTTCGCGCAGGGCGGCCAGGGCCACGACCATCTTGAAGGTGGAACCGGGGGGATATTGCCCCTGGATCGCCTTGTTGATCAGCGGACGCTTGGGATCGGTGACCAGCTTTTTCCACTCGTCGTTGGAAAAGCCGCGGATGAACTGGTTCGGATCGTAGGAGGGCTGGCTGACCATGGCCAGGACTTCACCATTGTTGGGGTCGAGGCAGACGGTGGAACCCGACAGTCCTTGCAAGGCCCGTTCCGCCTCCGCCTGGAGTTCGACATCGATCGAAAGGCGCAGGTCGTTGCCGGGCCGGGCCGGTTGCCGTTTGAGTTCGCGGATGTGGCGTCCGACGGCGTTGACCTCCATTTCGCGGAATCCTTCCTTGCCGCGCAATTCCAACTCGAACATTCGTTCCATTCCCGTCTTGCCGACGATGTCGCCGGAACGGAAGTTGATGCCTTGAAACTGGAAAATATCCTTGTCGTTGACCTCGCCCAGGTATCCCAGCAGATGGGCGGCGGTGTCGCCATTGGGATAGCTGCGGGTGGTCTGCACCTGGATGGTGGCTCCGGGAAAGGTGTGGATGCGCGATTCGATCTGGTTGACCTGGGCCCAGGTCAGATGCGATTGCACCATCAGAGGGAGAAAACTGCGCTGCCGTTCTACCTGTCGCAAAATTTTTTCGATCTTGTCGGGGGGGAGGGCCAGGTAGGGTTGCATCCGTTTGAGAAGGGTTTTGATGTCGCCGGTCAATTCCGGGATGATGGCCAGTTGGAAATCAGGGCTGTTTTCGACGAGGATCCGTCCATGACGGTCGAGAATGCGTCCGCGAAGCGCCGGGACCGGTTGCAGACTGATCCGGTTGTCCTCGGCCAGATCGCGGTATTCGCCGCCGTTCATGACCTGAAGATGGAACAGTTGGCCACCGATGATCACCGCTCCTCCGGCGAAAAGTCCCCCCAGGAGCAGAAGACGGCGTCGGGTATCGACCTTGAAGGTTTCATGTTCGTTTTCGAGGGAATACATGTCATCGGGCCTCCAGCCAGGAGCGATGCAGAACAATCAGCAGCCGAACCACCAGTGGCATGACGACGATGGTCGCCAGGGGACGCCCGATGAGGATGTCAAGGCGGAAGGAAAGGCCGCTCATGATCATGATCCAGGCCAGTTGGATCGCTTCGTCGATCAGAACGAAGATGGCCATGACGGGCAGCAGCAGGATGAAGTCGAGGGCGCGAAACATTTTCGCATAGCGACCGATCAGAAGCACGAGAATGATTTTCGACAGGGCGTTGAGTCCGACGGGTGTCGTGGAAAGAATATCCAGCATCAGGCCAGTCATGAAGGCCAGAACAGGGCCGCACAGGTCGGGACGGTACATCCGCCAGTAGAAAAGGCAGATGACCACCAGGTCCGGTCGCAGGACGCTCCATGAGGCGATGGGGATGGCGGTTTCCTGGAGGACCATGGCCATGAAAATCGAAATCCCCGGCAGCAGGGTGGTGACGAGGGAGAGGATCACGGCGATTTGGATGCGGCCTCGGCGGGCGCCATGGCAGGGGGAGGGGCGGGAGGCTGTTTTCCGGGAATGATGAGGCGAACCTCTTCGATGCGATCGAAATCGACGGCGGGCTGGACGAGGATTCGTTGAAACAGGCCGGTATCGCCGTCCCGGACCTCCTTGACGATGCCGACCGGCAACCCTTTGGGAAAGCTGCCGGCGATTCCCGAGGTGAGAATCTGGTCACCCGGACGGATGTCGGCATCCTTGGAAATGTATTCCAGTCTGAGATTTTGTCCATTGAAACCGGCGACGATTCCATTGGTTCGGGTGCGCTGGACAAGGACAGGGACGCGAGAGTTGAGATCGAGCAGGGTGAGGACGAGTGATGTGCGCGAGCTGGTTTGGACGATACGGCCCACGACCCCCTCGGGAACGAGAACGGAGGCGTTGACCCGGGCCCCGTGAAGTCGTCCGGTGTCGAGCAGAAGGGCGTTGGCGAAGGCAGTCGAGGTGTCACCGACCACTCTGGCGGCAATGCTGTGGAATACCGGATCCAGGGGCATGGACAGGAGTTGGCGCAGACGCTGGTTTTCCATTTCCAGTTCCATCACCCGGGTATCCAGAGGACGCAGCAGTTTGAGTTCCTGGCGGAAGCGGTGGTTTTCCTCTTCCAGCATGTGCCATTGGGCCATGCGGAAGGTGAGGGACTGCATGGCATCGACCGGGAGCTGGATCAGTCCCTGGAGGTTGCCGACCGCGTTGAGGGCGGCATCTTCGACCATGCCGGGGCCGCGGTTGCCCGGGCGCACCGCCAGAAGGAGGAGCAGGGAGACGACGAGGGTCGCCACGGCGACGATGGCGTGGCGGTGTTCCTTGAGCAGGACCAGAAGATAGTCCAACGGGCGACCTCCCAGGAGCTATCGATCCATCAGGATGTCCGACATGGTATCCAGTTCTTCGAGGGCCCGGCCCGACCCCATGACGACACAGGAGAGGGGATCCTCGGCGATGAACACGGGCAGATGGGTTTCTTCGCTCAACAGGTGATCCAAGCCGCGCAGCAGGGCGCCGCCGCCCGTCAGGACGATGCCACGATCGACGATGTCGGAGGCCAGTTCGGGGGGGGTCCGTTCGAGGGCCATGCGGACGCCCTCGACGATGGCGTTGATCGGTTCGGTCAGGGCTTCGAGGACCTCCTGGTCGCCGATCACCTGGTGTTTGGGGACGCCGTTGACAAGATCGCGACCCTTGACCTCGACCTGAAGTCGGTCTTCCATGGGGTAGGCGGAGCCGACCTGGATCTTGATGTTTTCGGCGGTGCTTTCGCCGATGAGGAGCTGATACTTTCTCCGGACGTGGGCGACGATGGCCTCATCCATCTTGTCGCCGCCGACCCGGATCGAGCGGGAATAGACGATGCCGCCCAGGGAGATGATGGCGACCTCGGTGGTGCCGCCACCGATGTCGATGACCATCGATCCGGTCGCCTCGGTGACCGGAAGTCCCGCGCCGATGGCGGCGGCCATCGGTTCCTCGATGAGAAAGACCTCGCGTGCCCCGGCGGTATCGGCGGATTCGCGGATGGCGCGTCGTTCCACGGGCGTGGCCCCATAGGGGACGCAAAGGATGATCCTTGGCGAGTAGAATAAACGACGTTTGTGGACTTTCCGGATGAAATGTTTCAACATCGCCTCGGTGACGGTGAAGTCGGCGATGACCCCGTCGCGCAGGGGTCGGGTGGCGACGATGTTTCCGGGAGTACGTCCCAACATTCGTTTGGCCTCGTTGCCGACCGCAAGGACCTTACGAACCCCGCGGGGGTTTTCGTGGATGGCCACGACCGAAGGTTCCGAGAGGACGACCCCACGACCGCGGACATAGACCAATGTATTGGCCGTTCCCAGATCCACAGCCATGTCGGTGGAAAACAACCCCATCAACTTATTGAACATAACGGTCCTTGAAACTTGGAAATGGAGTCCCTTGCTGACAATGACGACAGGGACGAAAGGTCAACCGGTCATGCACCAGGGGAGGCTTTCACCAAGGTGAGACTAACATTCCCCGCAAACCCCATCAAGGTCGAGAACAGGACTTGAACAACCACCCTTCCACCACGAAAAAGCGCCCGATCCTCCCGAAGGAGTTTCCCGTTGAAGACTTTCTGGAGTCCATCGGCTTCGACGCGAAGCTGGGGGCCTTGCTGCCCTCGATACCCGCGACCGCCATTTCCGAAGACCTCCGCCGTCAAGTCATTGACATGTTGCGCACCACTCTGCGCCAGGGCCGGGAACATCTGCACACCATCCATCTCGGGGGCGCCTCCGGGGAATTCATCGTCAAGGGACACGCCGCCCTCACCGATGTGGTGCTCAAACGCATCTTCCGCATCATTCACACCCATCCCGCCGTGGAGGAGGAGTCTCTGGCCCTGGTCGCCACGGGCGGCTATGGCCGTGGTGAACTTTCTCCCTATTCCGACGTCGATCTGTTGTTCATCCTCCCCAACGACAACCGTTCCAGGAATGAACAACTGGTGGAACGGATGCTGTACTGCCTTTGGGACCTGGGCATGGATGTCGGCCATGCGGTGCGGCAGTTGGAAGATTGTGTGCAACAGGCACGCCAAGATCTTGAGGTTCGGACCTCAATGTTGGAATCGCGCTATCTGGCGGGGAACAGGGAGCTGTTCGACGCCTATAAACGCAGGCTCTTCAAGAAGGTGTTGGACAAGGATCCCGACAGTTTTCTGCGGGCCAAGCTGTTGGAGCAGAACAAGAGGCATGAAAAATTTGGCAACTCTTTCTATTACCTTGAGCCCAACATCAAGGAAAATCCGGGGGGATTGCGCGACATCCAGACGTTTGCCTGGATTTCCAAGTACCGTTACAAGGTCGATCGGGTGCGGGATCTGGTGGAAAAGGAGGTGATCACGGCCAAGGAATACCGGGTATTCACCCGGAGCCTTTCTTTTTTGCGTCGCGTGCGCAACGCTTTGCACTATCGTGCCGGGCGACGCGAGGATCGACTGACCTTCCAGCATCAGATCGAGATCGCCCGGGAATTTGGTTATCGCGATCGCCCCGGGCGTCAGGGGGTGGAGCAGTTCATGCGCCGTTATTATCAGGTGGCGGGGCAGGTGGGCGATCTGTCGCGTATTTTTCTGCGTAAATATCAGGAGGAGCATTTAAAGATTCGTTGGTGGAACAAGCGGCGTCTGGAGGAGAATTTTCAGTTGGTGGGGGACAAGGTGGCTCTGCGCGCCCCCGAGTTGCTGGATGCCCATCCCATTTTGATGTTGAAAATATTCGATGTTGCACAAAGGCACCTGAAGTCGATTCATCCCGAAACCGAGCGTCTGTTGCGGCGGCGTCTGGGGTTGATCGATCGTGATTTCCAACGCAATCCCGAGGCCGCGGCCTTGTTTTTGCGGATGCTCGATGGCCGCCAGGCAGTGGCCTGGACCTTGAGACGGATGAATCAGATCGGCATCCTGGGGCGGTATATTCCCGAATTCGGACGGATCATGTGGCAGTCGCAGCATGACATGTTTCATGTGTTCACGGTCGATGAGCACACCTTGCTGGCGGTGGCGGCGGTGCGGCGGATCCAGGAGGGGAAACTGCGTGATTCGCTGCCCTGGGCGACCATGGTCCATGCGGAGTTGGAGAACCAAGTCATTCTTATTCTCGCGGTATTGTTTCATGACATTGCCAAGGGGCGTGGTGGGGACCATACGCGGGATGGAGCGGTCATTGCACGGGAGGTTTGCCAAAGGTTTGGATTGGCCGCGGCGGACGTGGACCTGGTGGCATGGCTGGTGGAGAATCATCTGGTTTTTTCCCGCACTGCCTTTCGCCGTGACCTGGGCGATCCGGCGACGGTGACCGCCTTTGCCGAACAGATGGGGCAGCCGCAACGGTTGAAACTGTTGTTGCTCCTGACGATCGCCGATATTTGCGCCGTCGGTCCCGGGGTATGGACGCCGTGGAAGGGGACTTTGCTCAATCAACTGTACAATTTTACCTTGGAGACCCTGGAAAAGGGGGTCTTCAAGACCAGCGACATCGTGCGTCATGCCGAGAACCGCCGGCTCGAAGCGCGGCGGTTGCTGGTTCCCGAAAACGACGAAGCGACGGTGGATCGTCATTTCGAGCGTTTTTATCCCGATTATTTCATCCAGTACGATGCCCGAACCCTGGTGGATCATTTCCGGGCGATGACACCGCTGTTGGAGGAGCCTATCGGGGTGGTATTCTGGACCAATCCTGCCAGCAACACGACCGAATTGTTGTTGCACACCCCCGATCATCCGGGGTTGATGGCGCGGATTTCCGGGGCGTTGACCGCCGAAGGGATCAATATTCTTTCGGCCAGCATCACCACCACCAAGGATGGCATGGCCTTCGACACCTTCATTCTGCAAAACAATCAGGGCAAGGCGATCGAAAGCCGGCATCGGCTGGACCGGATCGAGCAGACATTGATTTCGGTGCTCAAGGGCAAGACCTGGCCCGAGGCGCTGCTTTCCAATACCGTTCCGGCGTTCGTTTCACCCAGTCCGTTCCGGGTTCCGGTTTCCATCGAGGTGGACAACAGTCTTGATGGGTTTACCATTCTGGAAATCACCTCCCTGGATCGGGTCGGGTTGTTGTTCACCATCACCCGCGAGGTCGAGCGTCAGGGGTTGCAGATCCGGACCGCCAAGATTTCCACTTATGGCGAACGGGCGGTGGACGTGTTCTACCTGAGGGATATTTTTGGTTTGAAGTTGAATGATCGCAAGATTGAATCCTTGAAGACCCACCTGTCCAAGGCCCTGGAGAACATCGACGCGCGCAGTCTTTCGACCCCGCCGACGTCGTTTCTGGCCGGCGGATGGGGGGCGGAAGACGGTCAAGGTTGACATTGATCGTGGAAAGTGACAAATCAATGGAGGCGTGGATCGGACGAAGCGGAGGCGAATCGGATCGATCCACGCACGACCTTCAACTTATTTTTTTGCAAGGAAACTGAAATCGTGGCCCAACCCTGGACGAAAGAATCCTGGAGGAATCATCCGGCCAAACAACAACCCGATTGGCCCGATCCTCGGGCTCTGGCTGCCGCATGCGAACGTCTTTCCTCTTATCCGCCCCTGGTGTTTGCCGGCGAGGCGCGTTCGCTGGAAGCACGGCTTGCCGAGGTCGCACAAGGGCGAGCCTTTTTGCTCCAGGGGGGTGATTGTGCCGAATCCTTCAATGAATTCAATGCCAACACCATTCGGGACAAACTCAAGGTATTGTTGCAGATGGCGGTCATCCTGACCCATGGTCTGGGCAAGCCGATCGTCAAGGTCGGACGGATCGCCGGACAGTTCGCCAAACCGCGCTCCAGCCCCACCGAAACCAAGGATGGGGTTTCCCTTCCCAGTTTCCGGGGGGAGTCGGTCAATTCCGCCGATTTTTCCGAGGATGCGCGCCAACCCGATCCGATGCGTCTGGAACGGGCCTATTTCCAGTCGGCAAGCACCCTCAATCTGCTGCGGGCCTTCACCGGTGGCGGATTTGCCGACTTGAAAAAGGTTCATACCTGGAATCAGGATTTCGTGGCCGCTTCCCCTCAGGGGCAACGGTATGCCAAACTTGCCGATCAATTGAGCGAAAATCTCCGTTTCATGGAAGTCCTGGGCATCAATTCCGGCAACACCCCCATCCTGCGCGAGATCGAATACTATACCAGCCATGAGGCGTTGATTCTCGAATACGAAAGCGCCCTGACCCGGATCGATTCCCTGACGGGGCACCATTATGACTGTTCGGCCCACATGTTGTGGATCGGAGAACGGACCCGTCAACCCGACGGCGCCCATGTTGAATTTTTGCGCGGGGTCCACAATCCCGTCGGGGTCAAGATTGGCCCCGACATCGGTGTTGACGATCTGAAAACATTGTGTGCCCGCCTCAATCCCGACAACATTCCCGGTCGTCTGACCCTGATCGGTCGTTTCGGACATGCAAAAATCGCCGGATGCCTCCCCCGGATCATTCGCGCCGTCCAGTCGGAAGGATTGTCGGTCGTCTGGTGCTGCGACCCGATGCATGGCAACACCTATGGGACTCCCAGTGGCTACAAGACCCGTTCCATCGACCATATCATGTCGGAACTGGAACAGTTCTTTGCCATCCACAAGGCGGAGGGGACATGGCCCGGCGGGGTTCATTTTGAACTGACCGGCGGCAATGTGACCGAATGTGTCGGTGGTTCCACGACCGTCCTCGAAGAGCACCTTCAACAATGCTACGAGACTACCTGCGACCCCCGACTCAACGCCGCTCAGAGCCTTGACGTCGCTTTCCTGGTTGCGGAGACGCTACGCCAATTGGCATGATTCCCGCCTTGACCAGACGGTTGGCCAACACGCCAGGGGGGGGAAGGCGTTTTCCCCCCTTGGGAAACATGATTTCAGAGTTGATCAGACGCATGATGTCTTCCTTGGCAAGGGTGACGGTTGCGGGTCGGATTGCGGGGATGTTCAGATTCCCGCATTCAGGTCCAGAAACAGCATGAAGGCCAGTGTCAGGCTGATGACGGCCAATGTCAGAAAGATCCTCAATTCGGAGGGTTTTTCGTTTCCGGGGACTCGGGACTTTCGTTGCCGGTCGAAGGAGTCGGGGACCAGCGAATCATGGCTTTGTACGATGATGGTTTTTTCCATGATGACGCGAACCATTCTTTCGGTCATTGCAGCACCACGTTTTCTGTGTTGAAGGGTTCTCTCCTTGCAGCAGTAGTTGGCGGGATTAATGCAAGCAACCTGCCAATATTGAAAGAAAGAAAAATAAGTCTTATATCAATGGGATGACACAATCCAACAGGGCGCACTGGTAGTCAGGAATCCGTCAGGGGCCGGAGTGGGTGTCAACGAAATCATGAAGTGATCGAGGGGAGGGCGAGGGAAGCGAATGGAAACCGTCATCCGGTTTTCGGAGTGGGTCGTATTCCTGTCGGTCCTTGATTTTCTATCTCCTGTCGGCATCATGTCGCTCGGGTGTCGAATGTCGATCGGGGCAGAGCAGGGGGATCCATGAAGCAGATCATGCAGAATTACAAGACCGGGGACCTGGAGATCAAAGAGGTGCCGGTCCCTTTGGTGACCGGTCATACCGTTCTGGTGCGGACCATGGCCTCGTTAATCAGTGCCGGGACCGAAAAGATCAAAGTCGATACGGCGCGGATGAATTTGCTCGGCAAGGCGCGTCATCGGCCCGACCTGGTGCGCCAGGTGATGACCAATGTCGCTCAGGAAGGGTTGTTGCCGACGGTCAAGAAGGTGCTCAACAAACTCGACACCCCGGTGTCGCTTGGGTATTCCTCCGCGGGCGAGGTGGTGGCGGTTGGACCGCAAGTCCGTTGTCTCAGGGTTGGTGATCGGGTCGCCTGTGCCGGGGAAATTCATGCGGCCCATGCCGAACTGGTGACAACGCCACAAAACCTGTGTACCGTGGTCCCTGCCGGGGTCGATCCAAGGGATGCCGCCTATGCCCCGGTGGGGGCGATCGGTTTGCAGGCGGTTCGTCTGGCGGGGGTGGAACTGGGACAGAAGATCGGGGTCATTGGTCTGGGCTTGATCGGGCAATTGATTGTCCAACTGGCGCGCAACGCCGGGGCGGATGTCCTTGGCCTTGAAATCGATCCGGTCAAATTGCAGTTGGCCCGCTCCAAGGGGATGCTGGCCGGGGGCAATCCTCTGACCGATGCGGTGGAGGCGATGGCCGCCGATTTCACTGACGGCATGGGACTGGATGCGGTCATCGTCGCCGCCGCCGCCGACCAGGAAAAGACCCTGGACCTGGCCGGGGCGATCTGTCGGGAAAAAGGGCGCGTCATACTCCTGGGGGCGGGCGACATTCACGCACCAAGGTTGCATTATTACCACAAGGAACTTCATCTGGCGGTGTCCCGGGCCTTTGGTCCTGGTTCCTATGATCCGGATTACCTGTATGGTTCCCAGGATTATCCTCCGGGGTATGTCCGCTGGACGGCGCAACGCAACATGGAAGCCTTCCTGAATCTTTTGGGGCAGGGCAGGATCGATCTGGAAGGGATCACGACCCATGTGTTCCCGTTTGAACGGGCGGGGGAAGCCTATGACCTGATCAACGCCGGCAATGCTTCCTATATCGGCATCGTTTTAACCTATGGGGAGACCCCTTCCGCGGGGCACAAGGTGGTCCGGTCGGAGGGGATTCGTCCTTCTCTGGCCCAGGTGCGGGTTGGTTTTGTGGGCGCGGGAAGTTTTGCCCAGAACTATCTGATCCCGCCGTTGCGCAAACATGCCCAGGTGCATCTGGCGGGGGTGGCCACCTCCAGGGGATTGACGGCGCGCAACACCGCCGACAAGTTTTCCTTCGATTTCAGTTCCACCGATGCCCTGGAACTGATTCAGGATGAGCGGATCAATACCGTTTTCATCGCCACGCGCCACAATCTTCATGCCCGTTTTCTCATTGCCGCCCTCAGGGCGGGAAAGCATGTATTCGTCGAAAAGCCATTGGCGACCCATCCGGGAGAGTTGCAGGAGGTGGCCGATGTCGTGGCCGGGTCTCCCGGGATTCTCATGGTCGGGTTCAACCGCCGTTTTGCCCCCTTCGTCGAAAAGATCGCCGCCTTCTTCGCCAACCGCTCCGGTCCCATGGTCATCGATTACCGCGTCAATGCCGGCCCCCTGCCGCTGGAACACTGGGTCAATACCGAGGAGGGCGGGGGACGGATCGTCGGCGAGATCTGCCATTTCATCGATCTTTTCCAGTTCCTGACGCGCTCGCCTCCGGTTCGGGTGTACGCCGAGGTTGCCAAAAATATTGGTTCCACCCGTTCGTTGGAACTGTCGGACAATGTGACGGTGGTGCTGACCTTCCAGGACGGTTCCATGGCCAATCTGGTCTATACCGCCCTCGGGGACCTTTCATTTTCCAGAGAGCGAATGGAGGTCTATTGCGGACATTCCATCGCTATTCTCGATAATTACAAAAAACTCAATCTGGTTCGCAAGGGCAACCGGGAGGATTTCTCCCTCCTGTCGCGGGATATGGGAATCAACAAGGAAATGGCTCTGTTCATCGATGCCCTGCGTTCCGACAACCCGAAATCGCCGATTTCTCCCATGGAGCTTTTTCTTACCACCCAGTGTACCTTCGAGATTCTCGAAGCATTACGAACGGGGCAATCTCGGGAAATTTCCTGGAAATCTTCCGGGGATCCTGCATGATGATCGACAAGTTTACCTTTTTTGGTTTACAGTACAGCAATGTGGATATGGATGAGGCGGTGGGCATCATGGAACAGTTTATCCGTGAAGGCCGACCCCGTTCGATCATGTCCACCGCTGTCGAACTGATCGTCCGGTCCCTTCGCGACCCTGGTCTGAAGAGCACCTACGAACGGACCGATGTCTTGATGGTCGATGGCACGGTCGGTATGTGGGCGGCAAGGCTGTTGGGAAACCGGGTGAAAAGTCCGGTGGGGACTGCCAAACTCATGCTTCGTTTTCTGGAGACGACTCAGGGAAAGGGGTATCGGTGTTATTTTCTCGGGGCCCGGCCCGAGGTGGTCGAAATGGCGGTCGTCAAGGCCCGGGCGCGTTATCCCGGTTGCACCATCGTTGGCTGGCATCACGGATATTTCAAGGAGGACCGGGCCGTTTTGGCGGAGGTGGAACGGACGAAGCCCGATGTCGTCTTCGTGGCGATGAGTTCTCCCATGAAGGAACGGATCATCGATCAGAACGGATCCACCTTTCATGTCCCTGTCGTGGTTGGCGTGGGCGGGGGGGTTGATGTGTTGGCGGGGTATACTGTACTGGCTCCGTCATGGATCAGCGCCATCGGCATGGAATGGTTTTTCAGACTGGTTCAGGAACCGCATCGGCTGTGGAAACGTTATTTGACGACCAACTCTTTGTTTATTCTTCTTATGGTGCGGGAACTGTTTCTCAGGTGGATCGTCGGGAAAAAGCAGTCCCGATGACTCGGAATGGTTGGATCATCATTGAAAGAAAAAAGGGGTTCCCGCCTTCGCGGGAATGACGGGGGATTGCCCCCAGGGTTTTGATGGCGACGTTCTGTCTGGTGGGCAGCGTCCCGGATCATGTGGAGATCACTGTGCCTGATTATATTGACTATTATAAAGGAAAAACAATTCTCGTAACAGGGGGCGCCGGGGCGATCGGCAGTAACCTGTGCCAGAGGCTCGGCGAGGCAGGGGCCAGAATGGTTATCATTCTGGATAACCTCTACTCTTCCTATATGTGGAATATTCCGGTTTTGCCAAATATTCTTTTCGTTAAGGGTGACATTACCAACGACATCGATCTGAAAAGGGTCTTCACGGAGAAACCCGATGTCGTTTTTCATCTGGCCGCTTTTTTCGCCAATCAGAATTCCATCGATTATCCCGAGAGGGATCTTCATGTCAACGGAACGGGTTCGTTGAAACTCCTTGAGTACGCGACCTTGAGCCGGATTTCCCGGTTTGTCTATGCATCCTCGGGCTGTTCCATCTATGGCAGTGCCGCACCTCTGCCATTGACGGAAGAGTTCATGTCGATGAACCTGTCTTCGCCCTATCAGATCACCAAGATGCTCGGGGAACTCTATTGCAACTTTTATTATAATCATTTTGAGTTGCCGGTCGTCAAGGCCCGATTCTTCAATTCCTATGGTCCTGGCGAGGTCCCGGGGCAATATCGTAATGTCATCCCCAATTTTCTCTATTGGGGGTTGAAGGGTGAGACCCTTCCCATCACTGGAACCGGGGAGGAGACGCGGGATTTTACCTATGTCGGCGATCTGGTCGATGGTCTGCTTCGGGCGGGTTATTACGAGTCGGCCATCGGAGAGGAATTCAATCTGGCATCGGGGGTCGAAACCCGGATCGTCGATCTGGCCAATCGGGTGGTGGCGGCTACGGGAGGAAAGTCCAAGGTCACCATTGCCTCGCGGCGCAAATGGGATACCAAGAGTCGTCTCCTGGCCTCGGTTGACAAGGCACGAAAATTGATAGGCTATGAACCCAAGGTTTCCTTTGACGAGGGTTTTACCCAGACCATCGCCTGGTTCCGGGACAAATGGAACCTGATCGAACGGGATGCCGCTTTTACGCCGGGGATGTCGTCCGCGGTCAAGGATCGTTTCAAGGAAAAGTCCTGACTGGATCTTGAATGTTGAACGTATTGACAGTATTCGGAACCCGGCCCGAGGCGATCAAAATGGCGCCACTGGTCCAATCCCTGGCCGAACACCCAGGGGTTGTTTCGCGTGTCTGTGTCACGACACAGCATCGTGAAATGTTGCATCAAGTGCTCGACCTGTTCGACATGCGCCCTGATTTCGATCTGGACATCATGAAATCGGGACAGGACCTGACCGACATTACCACAGCGGTAATGATTGGCCTGCGTGATGTGTTTCGTCGGTTCAAGCCTGACTGGCTTTTGGTCCATGGTGATACCACGACCACCCTGGCGGCGAGTCTTTCCGGTTTTTATCATCGAATCTTCGTTGGCCATGTCGAGGCGGGGTTGCGTACTGGAAATCTGTATTCTCCATGGCCGGAGGAGGCCAATCGTCGGGTGGCGGGGGCGATTGCCCAGCTTCATTTCGCCCCGGTGGAGATGGCGCGTGACAATTTGCTCCGGGAAGGGGTGGATCCCGGTGTCATTCATGTGACGGGCAATACGGTCATCGATGCCCTCAAGTTGGTCGTGAAAAAACTGGATGACAATCCAGCGTTGGAAGAGGAACTGGCGACGCGGTTTCCCTTTCTGGAAGCGGACCGAACGGCGCATCCGATGATTCTGGTCACGGGCCATCGGCGGGAAAGTTTTTTCGGTGGCTTCGAAAGGATTTGCAACGCCCTGGCGCACCTTGCCCGGCGCCATCCCCATCTTCGTATCGTCTATCCGGTACATCTTAATCCCAATGTTCTGGAACCGGTCAACCGGTTGTTGGGAGGGATTGCCAACATCCATCTGATTCGACCCCTCGATTATCTTTCTTTCGTTTTCCTGATGAAACGGGCCCACATCATCTTGACCGATTCCGGTGGCGTCCAGGAGGAAGGGCCCTATCTGCGCAAGCCGATTCTGGTCATGCGGGATACGACCGAACGTCCCGAAGCCATTCGTGCGGGTACGGCACGTCTGGTCGGAACCGACGATAAGGTGATCGTCGCTGCCATCGAGGAACTCATGAATGATCAGAAAGTCTATCGATCAATGAGTCAGGCGCATAATCCTTATGGGGATGGCCTGGCTTCCAAAAAAATTACTGAAATACTTTTGCGGCACAATCCGCAGCGACCATGAGCGGGTCGGGAAACAACAGAAGGGCCTTTGATCGTTCACGGTTTGTCGTTGGATGTACCTGCACCTTGGCGACGGGAGAAATCGTGTCGGGCGAAACAGCCGATATTTCTCCACGGGGGGTCGGGGTGGGCGGTCCTTTGGGGGGGCGATGTGAGATCGGGGCGGAGGGGGTGTTGCGGTTGAACCTGACCGGTTTTTCCGATCGGGCCTTTTCCTGCATCGTGATTCATCACTCTTCGGGAACCGTCGGGCTCCAGATCAAAAACCCCAGGGACAATCTGGGCCTGGTCGTGACCCAGGCCGTCCTTGGCGACATCAATGTCCGAATGGGGGTCGATGGGACTCAATGGACCGGGTTTGATGTATTCATCAAGGGGATGGGTGGGGTCCCGCTCCCGGTCAGTATCGAAAAATTGACTGTTCGGAACGCTGAATTCAGTTTTTCATCGTCCGTGCAACGGGCGACTTGGCTGCAACGGGATCTACGGATTGAGGTAATCGTGCGTCTCCGGGGATCCGAGGTCAGGGTCTTTGGAGTGGTAACGGAGCCTCCCTTTTCTCGCCGGGACCGATTTGGGATGATCTCGATTGTCCGCGTGCTTTTCCATAACTCTGTCGATGGCAGCAGCAACCGGTTGGCGGAATTGATTCGCGGGGCTCACGAAAAACGACTGACAGTGCTTCTTCAAAACCGTGCCCTGGCCCATGTCGAACGGTTTGACGACCCTTTGCACCGTTTTGGCCGTGAAAAAATCCGGCGGGATATGGATCGTTTCCTTCCTCAAAAAAGAAAATAGCCGTCCAGGTCGTTGTCCGAATGGGGAAAAGCCGTTCCTCTGAATTCGGGAATCGGTTGTATCGTTATATTTTTTCGGGTACCTTGCCTGTTGATGGGGATGTTTTCGTTGGGGGAGAAAGTCTGCATTCCTTCGTCTTGAGACGTTTTTCACCATTTTCCGGTTGCGGGGGTCGATGATGTCCGATCCGGTCGTTTTTTTCCTGCCATTGCCTGATCCTGCCCGCACGCACTTCCTGGAATGATCATGATGCAATCTTCTATCAATTCCTTCTTGAAAAAATGGCTTTACCAGGATGTCAAGCCGGTGTGGGCCTTCCGCTACCTTGAGGCGCTTCAGGAGGGGGATGTCCGGGTTAAAAAACTGGCCATTGTCGGTTTTCTCGCCCGGGTCGAGGTCGAAGAATCTTCGGGTCTTTCCCTGATCGAGGATCGGACCCAGGGAGAACGCCGGGCTGTTTATGAAGAAATTCACAAGCTCTTCAAAGGGGAGGAGGAGTTCAGGAAAAAAATCGCCGGTGAAAGCTGGACCATGGCGATTCTGGAAAAGAAGGAGGAACTGCTGCGCGATTTGGCCCAGGCCCGGCGAAAAAGGACCACTGTTTTATGGGGTGGCGCCGGAACGGTGGCTGCGCTGGTGTTTGGATTGACGGTTTTTCTGTTTCTGGTCGATGGTTCCGCTCCTCCCGCCGTTGTCGAACCGGAAACAGTTGCCATGCCGGAGCGGGGCGTGGTTGTGCCCATGGGTGCAGTCAAATCCGAGCCAAACAAGGGGGGAGGCGTTGTTGCGTCTTCGAAGCCCATCGAAAACCGGGGACCGTCTTCAACCCAGGCTGTCGCTGCGATTGCCGCGAGTCCGAAAACCACGGAACATCCGGGGGGGGGAAATTCGGGTGCGCCGGTGAAGGACTCGGTTGCGGTGGTCGCGCGGACGAATGATGCCGCTGTTCCCGCGGCGAAGGAGGGTTCGACTGGGGACGCGCCTGACGGGGCGGAAGAATTGTTTGTGGCGGAGATGGATCGATCGCGTCCTGCTGCGGTGGTGGCCGAACAAGAATCTAAGTTGTTCCCCGAGAAGGAAGCGAAACTGGCCGCCGAGAAGGAAGCGAAACTGGCCGCCGAGAAGGAAGCGAAACTGGCCGCCGAGAAGGAAGCGAAACTGGCCACCGAGAAGGAAGCGAAACTGGCCACCGAGAAGGAAGCGAAACTGGCCGCCGAG
>JADGCV010000032.1 GCA_015228815.1 Magnetococcales bacterium
AAGGGGCGCGTGGAAAAACAAAGTCAAAAACAAAACCCTGGGGGCAATCCCCCAGACCCCTTTTTTCTTTCAATAATGCAAACCCAGGGCGCGTCTCAGGGTTCCGGCAAAGGGATGTCCATATGAACCGACATCCCTTTGCCGGGAGAACTCTGACACACAATGGTCCCCCCCAACGTCTGGGTCACCAGATTGTAAACGATATGCATCCCCAAACCACTGCCGCCAAGATCACGGCGCGTCGTGAAAAAAGGTTCGAAAATTCGATTCCTCGTCTCCTCGTCCATTCCCTTGCCATCATCACGATAAATAAAATGCAACCGCTTTTCCACAGAGGAAATCTCCATGGTGATCCGCCCAGGCCGGTCGGGATCGAAAGCATGGATCCGGGAATTGTTGACCAGATTGATCACAATCTGCGAAAACGCCCCAGGATGGCTGCGTACCTCCAGGCTGTCGTCGCAAATCACAAAAACAGTCAACTTTGAATTCTTCAGATGATGATGCAACGTCAAAACCGACGATTCCACATATTCCCGTACCTTGAAAAGCCTCGGTTTTTCACTCGACTGATCGACCGCCACCGCCTTGAAACTGCGTACCAGATCGGCGGCCCGTTCCAGATTGACGCGAATCAAACGCGCCAACCGTGTCGTGGAGGCCAAATACTCCTTCAACTCCTCTTCCGATACCCCTTCACGCTGCAACATGCGCTCGAACTCCAGGGTTCGATCCTCCAACTCGGAAGAGGCCGTCACGCCGATGCCGACCGGAGTGTTGATCTCATGCGCCACCCCGGCCACCATACCCCCAAGTCCCGCCATCCGTTCCGATTGCACCAGCTCGGAATACAGCCGCTTTTCCTCGGAAATGTCGGCGATCATTCTCACATACGAAGGTCTTCCCTCCATGACCATCGGATTGACCGCCAGACGAATCGGAAACACCGAACCATCCTTGCCTTTCCCCTCCGCTTCGAAAACCCTCCTCCCCGAGAACCGATCCCCTCCCTTTTCCAAGACATCGACGACTTCCCCCTGACGCCGCAAACGCATCCCGTCTTGTATCAGGGACCCCACCTCGCGTCCCACGATCTCCTCGCGTCGGTAGCCAAAAAGTTCTTCCGCCGCCGCATTGAAAACCCGGATGTTTTCCTGATCATCGGTGACGATGATGCCAAACGGGGCGCTTTCGATGATCGTCCGTTCCAATTGCACAACCTCCTCGAACAGACGTTTTTCCTCCGACATGTCCACGACCATGGCAATGAACATGGACCCCTCTTCACCATCCATGCGACTGAAGGCCAAACGAATGGGAAACACCTCGCCATTCTGGCGCAATCCCTCAAGATCGAAAGGAATTTGACCGATCAACTGAAGATTTTCCGCCATGGAACAACAGCGAACGACATCCTCGGAAAAGGTGCGCAGAGGAACGGGGACCAATTCGATGGCCTCCCGACCGACGATCTCCTCCTTGCGGTAGCCAAACATTTTTTCCGCCGTGGCATTGAAAAGTCGGACAACACCTTTTTTGTCCACGGTCAGAATGCCACAGGGGGTGTTTTCGACGACCATGTGCCACATCATGCAGCCGCGACGCATCCGGCGATCCAGCGCCATCCGTTTCAAGGCCCCGGCGGTCACACAGGCAATGGCTTCGAGAAAATGGAAACACTCCCGATCGCTCTCGGCCCCGTCATGGACATAAAGAACAAAAACCCCTTCGATCCGATCATCGACCCGGATCGGCACATTGTAATGTCCATGCGGTTTCATTCCGGGATAAACGATTTCATGATCATGGTCGATCCGCGAGGAAAACAGGATTGTCCCACGCATTGCCGCCTTGCCGCAAAGACAATGACCGAAAGGAACCCGGGCACACAAAGACTTCTGTTCCTCGGGCATGTTGCGCTGGGCCGTCAAAATCAGTTCCCGCCGCTCTTCATCCACCAGAAAAGCCGCACCCCGATCCATGGCCCCGAGAAAGGAAAAATGGGGAAACAGGTTCAACGCCTTTTCCAGAAGTTCCACCGGATCATGCGCGGCAAAAGATTGTTTGAGAAACGCATTGATCCCTTTCAGAATCTCAACTTCCTGACACAACCGATCCATCTCGGTGGGCGGGCTGGAACGCTTCATGGGACGACCCCCGTTCTTTTCGAAATCCTTCACATTTCATGATCCAGCGATCATCCAACATCCTGTTCCGGAACATCAAACAGACCCCACCTCCAACATGATCCACTTTTCCTGTCCCTTCGTGTCGCTGATCAACCGGCCCGATAGCAGAACGGGAAAAGATTTTCCCGAAGGAAGGTTCACTCTTTTCGGAACAGCCAACGGTTTTTCATGCGCCAGGATATCTTCCAGCAATTGTCCCACATCCCGATCCTGAAACAAGATGCCCACCGGCTGGTCGCGCAATCCCGGAGTGGGACGACCGACCAGCCGTACCGCCGCCGGATTCATGTAGCGGATCGGCCCAAGCGGCGTCGGAGCGCACAGGATCACCCCGATGCCGAGCGAGGTGACGATTTCCTGAAAGGCCCACAGGCTTTCATTCAGATTGCCCACCTGCTTTTCCAGCACCTGTTCCCGCTCGCGAAAAGCGCGTAACCGGGCCGATTCCTCCAGCCCCTTGCCGACCACGGCGATCAGTTCATCCAATACATAAGGCTTGCGCAGATAGACATCGGCGCCGGCTTCCAACCCCTCCGGCAGCCCGCCATCCCTCCCGGTCAACATGATGATGTAGGTCGCCGCAAGTTCATGCTTCCCGCGCAGTGCGCGACACGCATCGATGCCATTCATGACCGGCATCATGATGTCGAGAATGACGACCTCGGGATGGTATCGTTCGGCCATCCGGACTGCCGCCTGTCCATTGTCCGCCTCCAGGATCGCATCCTCGCCAAACATTCTTCCAAGCTGCCTTCTCAATGGAACGCGAATCTCCTGGGCATTGTCGTCGGCAATCAAAATCTTCATGATCCCTTCCCTTCCATCGACACCCGGGGGAGCCAGAAGGTGAACACGCTCCCCTTGCCCAACTCACTTTCCACCTTGATGTCACCCCCCTGCCGGCGAACCAGTTCCCGGGTGATCGGCAACCCCAGGCCGGTGCCACCCGCCCGCCGGGTGGAGGCGTTATCCACCTGCTCGAACGGTTGAAAAATCACCTCGAATTTATCCCTGGGAATGCCGATCCCCGTATCGGCAATCCTGAAACCGATCCGGGACGACTCTCCGAGAAGGGTCAACCCGATCCCCCCCTGCACGGTAAACTTGAGGGCGTTCCCCAACAGATTGAACAGAATTTGTTTGAAACGTTTTTCATCCGCCAGAATCACCGCCTCCCCGTCCCCAAGGTCCACCGTCAACGACAGGCCCCTCTTCTCCACCATCGGAGACACGATGGCAACCACATCCCCGATCACCCCGGAGACCGACAGCGGCACGGGATCGATGAGCAATTTACCGGCCTCGATCCGGGCAAAATCAAGGATGTCCTCGATCAATCCCAGAAGATGCTCCACCGACTTCAATCCCTGGGCCGCAATCTCCCCGACCTCCGCCCCGACCTCGCGCAACGCCTCGGAAAACCGGGCCGTCACAACCGAGTCATCGAGGGATTCGATCAGTGACTGAAGTTTCCGGACACCGGAAAACAAATGAAACTGGGTGGTGAATTCCTCGAACGGCCCTTTGGTCCCCTGCAACGGCGTCCGCAACTCATGGCTCATCATGTGCAAAAAATTGGTCTTGGCCTGACTTGCCGCATCGGCGGCCTGGCGCAGTTCATGCTCGCGCTGGCGCGCTTCGTCAAGGGCGCACATGTCCCGATGGGCACGAAGAGCCACCTTGATCGCCGTCTTCAAACGCCGGCTCGTCAGGTCCGATTTTTCGAGAAAATTGTTGATATCGTATTCCTCGAAGATTTTCTCTTCCGGAAACTGGCCCGCCTGCCCCGTCCGCAGCAGAATGCGCACTCTTCTGTTGCCCAGCTCCTCCCGGATGAATCGGACGACATCCAGTCCCGACGTGTTGCTCTCCATGATCACATCCAGGAGAACCGCCGCCGCGTCCCCATGGATCCGCAGCAATTGGATCGCCTCCTCCCCCGAATATCCCGAAACCAATTGCAGGGGACGCTTCTCGAAGGTAAAATCGCGCAACACCTCCTCGGTAAGAAAGTGGATGTGGCGATCGTCATCGACGACGATGATTTTCCATGGTTCCCCCAAAGGTTCCACGGGTTGCTGCCGGTGCGTGGGTTTGGTCTTGAAAACCATCCGCTTCTTGCCTGTTTCAATGTTTCCTTCTTCCATGGTCTTGACTCCCCAGGGTGTTGGATGACACCATGCCTCGGTCCTTTTCACGAACCGGAAGGTCTGACGGCCCCCGCCGCATGAATCGTCCCGCCGATCGATCCGACCCGTTGGGTCAGATCGACCACCCGTGACACCTCTCCAATATCGGTACTGCCATTCAGCACGCAGCGGATGCCGTCGTCCGCCAGCGATTGAAACCCCTTGGTCCGGGCCACCCGCTCCATATCCCGAATGGATGCTGAATGAACGATCATTTCATCCAGTTCCTCATCAAAACGCAACACCTCGATGAGCGCCAACCGCCCCCTGTACCCCTGATGATCGCACTTTTGACAACCCACGGGGGAATAAATCGTCACATCCCCGTCTTCCCGATCGTCGCGATCCAGGGCGAGCAGACGCCGTTCGACCGCGGAGGGGCGATGGAGACGGCGGCAGTGCGGGCAGAGGCGGCGGACCAGACGTTGCCCCAATACGCCGATCAGGTTGCCCGACAACAAATCCTTGGGAACCCCGATGTCGAGCAAACGGCCAATCGCCTTGATCGCGGAATTGGCGTGGACGGTCGAATAGACCTGATGACCGGTCATGGCCGCCCGCATGGCCATTTCCGCGGTTTCCCGATCCCTGATCTCCCCGACGAGAATGACATCGGGATCCTGCCGCAACATTGCCCGAACCCCATCGGCAAATCCCATCCGGGTCGCGGGATTGACCTGCGACTGCCGAATCTGCTGGAGGGGATATTCCACCGGATCCTCAAGGGTCATGATGTTGATCGATTCGCTGTTGATGGAATCCAACATCGAATAAAGGGTCGTCGTCTTGCCGCTTCCGGTCGGACCGGTGACAAGGATCATCCCCTCGGGCCGGGCCATCATCAACTTGAGGCTTCCGAGGGATTCATCGGTAAAGCCCATCGACGCCAACGGCATGATCCCCTTTTGCCGGTCAAGGATACGCAACACAATGTTTTCACCAAACGTCACTGCCATGCACGAGACACGAAAATCAATGGGACGGCCAAACAATTGCATGGAGATATGACCATCCTGCGGCGCACGGGTTTCGGCAATGTTGAGCCCCGCCATGACCTTGATGCGCACCGTGATCATCGATTGATATTTGCCATGGAGGCTGCGAGTCTGGCGCATCACGCCATCGATGCGGTAACGGATGCGTAAAAAACGTTCCTCGGGCTCGAAGTGAATGTCGGAGGCGCCCCGCTTGACGGCGTCGGACAACAGTGCATCGACCAGACGCACCAGGGGTTGGCTGTATTCGTTGCCGAATCCGGCAAGGCTCGCCTGATCCACCTCCCCCGTTTCCATCTCCCGGAGGATCCCCTCCACCGACCATTCGAACCCGAAGAACTGATCGATGGCATGATCAAGCTCGACATCGCCCGCAAGCAGAGTGGTGATGCGGACATCCTCCCCCAACAACGAACGCATCTGATCCAATGCCACAACGTTGAACGTATTGGACATGGCAACGGTCAGATGATGTTCGCTCCGATCATAGGAAATCGGCAGCATGCGCACCCGCTTGGCGAACTCCTTGTTCACCAGCCGCACTGCCTCCGCATCCACCACCACCTGCGACAAATCGACGCTCCGCTGCCCCAGGGCTTCCCCCAGAAGGTCGCGCATCATCCCTTCGGAGACAAACCCCATCTCCACCAGGACCTTGCCCAAGGGTTTTTCCTGCCGTTGCTGCTCGGTCAGGGCGATGCGCAACTGATCGGCGCTGATCACCCCCTTGCGGGTCAATAGCGTCCCGAGCATCTCCCTGGATCGTTCACCATTCATCGCCGCCCCTCCCCCCACGTCGCCGTCCCGGAAGTCGATCATCGCATGGGATTTTCCGCCGCTTCGGCCCTTGCCTCGGGAAGGTCCTCCCGCTTCATGGCCAAGGCCGCGATCCTTTTTTCCACCGCCGCCACATCAAACCCACCCGGTTGTCGCGCTGCCAGCTCCAGGGCCTTGCGGTAGTAGTTCAAGGCAGACGCCCTCTGCCCCAGGTGATCCAGACTCACGGCAAGATTGAAGACATAATCGGGATTGTCACCCCCGCCCGCCATCGCGTTGAAAAAGGCCTCCTGCGCCGCCCCCCAGCGCTTCTGACCCGCATACAACGTTCCCAGGCTGAAATGAAGATGATGGGCATCGGGTTCCCGTTGCAGGATGGCCTTGATCACCGACTCGCTTCCTGACGGATCATGGTCGGAACGGATCCCCGTCAATCCCGCCAATGCCACCGTGTTGCCAGGATCCAGACGCAACAGTTCCAGGTAATATCCCGCCGCATCCCGCAACCGTCCCCGCCGGATCATGACCGCTGCCATCCCCGCCAGGGCATCCTTGTTTTCCCCATCGCGCGCGAGAAGTTCCCGGTAGCCCCGGGCCGCCTCATCGACCTGTCCCCGCTCGAAGGTTTCACGCAGGCGCATCAGACGCAACACCTCCTTTTTCTGTTCATCCCCCGAAGACACAGACATCGATGCGCCTGGAGATTCCCGTTCCAGCCACTGCCCTCGCCGCTGGCGATCGGTATGTTCCGCCACATCCACCGCCCCAGGCATCTCGGCAACCGGAACAGAACCCATTACCTCAGTCGCCAATCCAGCTGGGGTCTCCCCGGAAATGGCCGCGATCGATGGTTGGGACACATCAAGGGGCAGCGCCGCCGGGCTTGATGATGGCGCCGGCGCAGCCCCCCCCGAAGGAGGTGGCGCAACCATGGGCGCTGAAACCACCGTCGATGCCAGTGGAAGTGCCCCTGGCGGTGACACAACCGGCAACACCCCTCCCGTCGGTCCGGATGGCGGCAGGGAAACCGATGCCCCATCCACCCTCCCCAAAGCCGGCCCCCCGACCGGTCGTACAACGAGGGTGTTCCAGTAGACCACTCCACCCAGCGCCAACCCACCGAGAATCATTGCGGAAAACCCGGCCATCGGAAGCCAGCCGCGCCGAAAGGAAACCGGTCGAAAGGAACCCGCATCCCGCAATTTTCGCGCATTTTCCGGTGATCCGCCGCGCACGGCAGGGGAGGAAAAACTTTGGCCTCCGGCCATGTCGGCGGCAACCGCGGATACAGCCAAACCCGCGGGACCGACCGATGTGGCGGAATCGACACGCGCAGAGGATGCGGCAAGACCATCAGGACCAATGGACACGGCGGGATCAACAAGACCAACGGACGCGGTCGGGCCAACAGGACCGACACCATGGCCGGCGGATCCCGTCGGGGCCGCGGAGGCGACAGGAGTGACAGGGACTGCCTGTGCAGCCATGGACGCCGCCGCGGGCCGCATGTCACGAGAGGATCCGGCCTGGGGCCCTTCTCCCGCAAACCCCATTTCCCGCCCCTCGTGGATTCCCGGATCCAGTTGAAAAACCAGTGCGGCAACGTCCCCTGTCTCCGACTCGGACCCGGGCTGGCAATTTTTTGCCATCGATGGATCCCAGGAACCCGATGTGTCGTGGCTGTCCCCGACCCAGGGTTCTTCCCGAGAACGCTTCCAGGGAATCGATTCAATCTGCCGTCCCCCCACTTCGAAGGGGATGGTTTCCAGGGGTTCGTTCCGGGCCATCGCGGGAAAGGGGACTGCCTCCGCCGACACTTCCGGTTCCCCGGCGGCATCCTGACGGGCCAGCATCGAAGGGGTTCCGGAGTTTACCCCCCCGTCCCGACGGGATGAAAACGACCCATCATGACCATCCCCCTCCAGGTCCCGTTGGCCCCGGTTGCGTTCCGCCACCTCCAGAGCCCGCAGCAACATGCTCATGGCCACCCCTCTCCCGGTTCATCCTTTTTCCCAGACTCACTCCAATGCCGGCATCGAACCTTTTCCCGCCGGCGCCTGCTCCACGGAAAACCGGATCGAATCCTGCCGTTGTCTCATGGTGTCCGGAGTCATGACGGTCGGCCTGATGAAGATGGCCATTTCCGTCTTGCTCCGCGTTCGTTCGCTGGCGCCAAACAAGGGTTCGACAAACGGCAGATCACGCAACCCCGGCAGCCCCGTCTTTCTGGACTCGGCAAAATCCTTCATCAACCCCCCGAGGACGACCACCTGGCCCGTCCCCACCCGCAACACCGAATCCATTTCCCGCACCTGGAACAGGGGATAGGCATTGCCATCGGGACCGATGAAGTCACTGATCTTCTGGGACAGAACGGGACGGACATGCAGAGAGACGATTCCGGAACGTTCGACATTCGGGGTCACCGACAGGATCAGCCCTTCCAGGGCCTCCTTTTTGACGAAGGTTGTCTTTCCCTTCTTCTTGACGGTGTTGCTTGTATCCGATTCGGTGGTTGTCTCCTCGAATTTCGTTTCGAAATAGATGTGTTGATCGCCAACCTTCATGACCGCCGTCTGATTGTTGAGCGCCATCACCTTCGGGCTTGACAGCACCGTCACATCACCGAACTCGTCGAGCATCCGGAGGGACACCCCGATGACGTTGCTCTTGTCGCCCCCGGTCTTGAACTGATGACCCACCCCCACGAACGGCTGCCGGCCACTGCCACCAAACGTCCGGGTCAATCCACCCGCATCCAGCAAATCCATCACCCGAGTCTCGCCACCGCTCACGACCGTCTCGCCCACCTCCACCCGCGTCCCCGTCTCCCCGCCCGTCACACGACTCCAGTCCACCCCATGAATATGGTACTCGTTGAGCTTGATCTCGACGACCGTGGCCTCGATCAAGACCTGCTGTTGCGCCGTGGCGACGATCATGTCGAGAAATTCCTGAATCCGCCGCTGTTGACCGCGGGTCGCGAAGACCGACACGACCCCGGTCCCCTTGTGGATCACCAACGACTCGTCCCCTTCCTTTTTCTTTTCCTCTTCCGGATCATTCCCGCCATCCTTGCTCCGCCCCCGTTCACCAGGAACCGACACCTCCGGGGTCGGATCAACCGGTGGTCGCGTCAGCGCATCGCTGGCGCCACCCTTGTTTCTCTTGGCGCGATCGGCGTTGTCCACCTGGATGATCTTGCGGATCCCCTCGGAAATCGGCTCCCAGAAATCCATTTCAAGTTTTGCCGTGATGCCGGCGCTTCCCGCGCTCGCCCCCTCCTCGCCCCCGCCCTGCTCCAGACTGAGATTCATCTCCGAGGACGATTCGCGCTTCATGTTGAGATAATCAACCTTGTAGGTATGCCAATAGGGACGATCGGGCCGGATGACAAGGTTTGTTCCCTTGAGGTCGTAAACCATATCCACCTGACGGGACAGGCGCTCCAGAACGACCGTCAATGGTTGATCGACCGCATTGAGGGTCACCCGTCCCGAAATATCGGGATGAATATCGGCGGTGATGCGGGAATTGCGCACCAGCGTGAACAGGACCTCGCGTACCGGGACATCGAAGACGACGATGGTGTAGCGTTCCTCGGGAGGAGCGGGCGGGGGAATTCGCGGGGTCGCCTGGACAATCCGGGGAATATCCGCCTCGGTCCCCTGGCGCGGGTCCGATTGCGGATGAAGATGCGCGGATGAAACCGGAAGTCCCGGATTTCGACAGCCGGTCATCATGAACAGCGCCAGAACAAAGGCAACGCGCCGGGTTCGCCTCCGAAGTCCGCCCTGGATCCCAATCCCCTCGACCATGATCATTCCAGAATCCCCGACACGTCCCATCCCCAAACCCGATTCCGGAATCCCCCCATTCGGCCCGGCAACAGGCCTCCCCCACTGCGACATGCCGTCGGTCCGCAAACAAAACCGCCATCACCCCATCATCATCACAGATCCCACCCCTGGAAATCCACGGGAAAACTTTCTGTTGGCACTCAGGTTGACCAAAGACTTTGCGTAACTCCCCAGGTGCCCCCTCCGGTTCGAGATTATTGAAAGAAAAAGGGGGCTGGGGGATTGCCCCCAGGATTTTGATTTTGTTTTGTCAGGGGAGAATGGCAATGGACTGCCTTTCCGTGTCGATTCGCGGAAAGGCAACCCCATCGCAATCCGGAGACGGTTTCAGAGCCTGGGATGGGTTGAATTTTCTTGACCGCGAAAAAAAAGCAACACAACCCGGTCCGAAAACAGACCGAAGAAAGGGTATCAATAAAAAAACGGGAAAGGGATCGATCGCCAGGAATCAAGCCTGGTTTCGGATACTCCCGACCCCTGCTACACGCCTGCGGTCACGGCGCGGCGGATCTTCTTGCGCAGACGGCGGACTGCCTCGGCCTTCTTTCTTCTTTTCTTCTCGGAGGGTTTTTCAAAAAACTTCCGCTTCTTCATCTCCCGGAACATACCTTCGCGGATCATCTTTTTCTTAAGGACTCGAATGGCTTGATCCACATTGTTTTCGTAAACATCAATCCTCACGAAACATCACTCCTTTTCATCATTGATGATTGGCTCATCCATCAGCTTATGGCAGCTTTGGCGGGATGATGGTTTGGCGGAACAAAAAGCCGGGATGCTAGCTGTTTTCCACGAGGATTTCAAGCACGATCGCACATGCGACATCCTTCCCCCCCTCCAGAAAGGGAAGGATCCCGGAACACTACCTCTGATCGTCACGGCGGGGATGAAACTGAAGAGGAACCACCCTGTTTTCCATTGCCCGCCCCGCCGGACCCGCGAGAATGGTCCGGACGACCGGCATTTCCTCCCCCCGCAGCCGCCCCTCGAATCGCTTCAACCCGAAAAAGAATGCCAGCATCAGGGCCAAGCCCATCGCCCCGCCCACCCCCTCGGCGGTGGCCAGGGGAATGCCAAACGCAAGCGCCAGGGCACGAAAGAGAATACCGCCGACGAAAAGGGCGATGACCGGAACGACATAAACCAGAAACGAGGCCCGCAGAAAATAACGTTCGGAAATTTCCAGAAGCACCCGGTCGCCGACTTCGGCGCCGGCCAGGTTTTGCGCCTCCAGACGAATCTCTTTTTTTCCGGCCCCCAGGGACAGTGTCGTGCAGGCCCCTTCTTGATGGCAGGAACCGCAACTCCCCTGACGTTGACCCACGACGACCACCCGGTCTCCCTCCGCGGCGACGACGATTACCTCTTCTCGAATCATGGGCGTTTCCTTTGCCGCCATCCCTTCAGAAAACCTGCCCACTCCAGGGAAACAAACACAACAACAAAGTAAAACCGATTTTTTTCAAAAACGCCATCATCCCTCTGGACGGCGGTCCGATCCGTTCATTGCTGATGGCGCTCATGACCGAGTTGGTCAGGTCTTCCGGATGGCATAACATGAACCGGTCGCCCACCCCCCCCTTGATCGTCGCCATCCGATCCAAGGTGCGACAACAATGATCGCAGACAAGGAGATGTTCCGTCACCGAATTGACGATAATCCCATCCAGTTCACCGTCGAGAAAAGCGGAGACAAGCTCAGGATTGCACCCCATGATCACCCTTCCGATAAACGAGTTCCGATGGTTCCGAATCGGTATCTGTTAACGATATACACGAACGGATCATGAAATGGCAAGCGATTCTTCCCTTGTTTCATGTGGAAGATGGTCCCATGTATTTTTGCATGCGATCGATGATCTCCTGCCGCGCCCGGTAGATGCGCGAGCGTACCGTACCGATGGGACAATCGAGGGACCGGGCGATTTCCTCGTAGGAGTAACCGTTGACGTCGCGCATGATGATGACCGACTTCATGGAATCGGAAAGAGTGTTCAAGGCGTTTTCCAGATTCCTGAGCATTTCGTCACGCAGGACGAGTTTTTCAGGGGTATTGTTGTCGCGCAACTGCGGCGCCACCAGTTCAACGTCGTCGATATCGTTCTCCAAAGGGGCCCTGGAGGCGGCGATCTGGTGATTCTTGGTCGTATTGACGGCGATGCGATAGAGCCAGGTGTAGAACGCGGAATCGCCGCGAAAATGATTCAGGGCACGATAGGCCTTGATGAAGGTTTCCTGGGTCAGATCCCGCACCTTGTCGGGATCACGGACCGAACGGGCGATGACGGAGGCGATTTTTCCCTGATAGCGCCGCACAAGGAGTTCAAAGGCCTTCTGATCGCCCTTGATCGTCCGCTCCACAAGAATTTTATCACCTTCGCTCACGTTGGCAGCCTGGGTCGAAACGTTGATCGATTGGACAGGATGGATGCAAAAAAATTCCGAACCATGATAATGTAAGAGGCGAATGAAAGCAAAAAACTTTTGTAAACAATTATGGCGCCACCTTCAACCACAAAGCCGCGACCTGCCATGGAATCCACCCAGAACAAACCGCACAAGCAAAACGACCGGATCATCACCGATTTCCTGGTCATCGGAGGAGGCGTCGCCGGTCTGGATCTGTCCCTGCGCCTGGCGCAACTGGGCACGGTGCAGTTGCTCACCAAGACCGAAGCGGAGGAATCCAACAGCAGCCATGCCCAGGGCGGCATCGCCGCGGTTCTGGATTCGGAGGACCGGTTCGAGCATCACATCGACGATACCCTGCTCGCAGGCGCGGGGTTGTGCCATCGGGATACCGTGCGTCTGGTGGTGGAAAACGGCGCCCGGTCCATCCATCGCCTGATCGAACTGGGTGTCCCCTTCACCCGCACCCCCGAGGGCCCCTGTCATCTGACGCGGGAAGGGGGACATTCCAATCGGCGCGTGGTTCACTTTGCCGATGCCACCGGAAAGGCGGTCGTGCAAACCCTCCTTGAACGGGTCCAGCAGCATCCCAACATACAACTGTTGCAAAATCATCTGGCCATCGATCTGATCACGTCGCACAAGACCGGGCGCTTCGCCCCCGATCAGGCCAATCGCTGCCTCGGCTGCTACAGCCTCGATCTGAACAACGACCGGGTCATCACCCAACAGGCCCGGTTCACCACTCTGGCCACCGGAGGAGCGGGAAAGGTGTACCTCTACACCTCCAACCCCGACATCGCCACCGGTGACGGAATCGCCATGGCCTATCGAGCGGGTTGCCGGGTGGCCAATATGGAATTCATCCAGTTCCACCCCACCTGCCTGTTCCACCCCAAGGCCAAATCCTTTCTCATCTCCGAAGCGGTCCGCGGCGAGGGCGGCATCCTGGTCCTGGCGGACGGCGACCGGTTCATGGAACGGCACCATCCACGCCGGGAACTGGCGCCCCGCGACATCGTCGCCCGCGCCATCGATTTTGAAATGAAAAGAACCGGCGACGATTGCGTCTTTCTCGACATCACCGCCAAGGGGGAATCCTTCATCCGCGAACATTTTCCCAACATTCACGCCAAATGCCTCGATCTGGGCATCGACATGGTGCGGGAACCGATCCCCGTCGTACCCGCGGCGCACTACACCTGCGGCGGTGTCCTGACCAACCTCGATGGCACCACCGACATCGAAAACCTGTTCGCCGTCGGCGAGGTCAGCCATACCGGACTGCATGGCGCCAACCGTCTTGCCTCCAACAGCCTTCTGGAATGCCTTGTCTTTTCCGAGGCAGTCGCGCAAACCATCAAGGGCAGACTCGATCCGGGAGATTGCGCCCATCGCATTCCCCTGCCCCCCTGGGACAACTTCGATACCCATATGTGCGAGGAGGCGGTCCTCATCTCGCACAACTGGGACGAAATCCGGCGCTTCATGAGCAACTACGTCGGCATCGTCCGTTCCGATTCCCGCCTTGCCCGAGCGCGGCGGCGCATCGAACTGTTGCAACAGGAAATCAACGAATATTACTGGAACTGCCGCATCACCCGCGATCTTCTGGAGCTGCGCAACATCGCGCTCGTGGCGTCACTCATCATCCGCAGTGCCATCCATCGCAAGGAAAGCCGTGGTCTGCACTTCAACACCAATCATCCCAAACGCGACGATGACCAGTGGGCCAAGGATTCCATCCTTCCCATTCATGAATGATGCCACCCGATCCCCCCATTCCAGGGAGTTTGCCCATGGAACATTCATCCCCGACCACGCCGTGCCGCACCCTCGTCATCTCGGGCCGCGTCCAGGGTGTCTGGTACCGCGCCTCCACCCAGAGGAAGGCCCAGGAACTGGGACTTTCCGGCTGGGTCGAAAACCAGCCCGACGGCACCGTCCTGGTCCTTGTCTCGGGCCCCCACCCCAAAGTCGAGGCCCTGATCGACTGGTGCCGCCAGGGTCCCCCCGGGGCACGGGTCGAACGGGTCGAAATCGGGGAATGCCCCGAACCCGCCGCACACCAGGCAACGGATGGATTCGTGATCCGGCGCCGATAACCTGTCATCCCGCCCGTTCGGCATTGTGTCACTTGGGACCTCCGATGATCCAGATTCTCCCCTCCGCCGATTATGAACTCTACCTCGGTCGCAACCGCCTCCCCGAGGAAGAGGTATTGATCCAACCCACCGAACGTCTCTTGGGCATGTATGAAGACCTTGGTCTGCGGACGACCTTGTTTTGCGATGTCGCCTGCATCTGGCGCTACCGCGAATGGGGACGGGAGGCGTTTGCCGCACGCATGGAACGGCAAATGATCGAGGCCGTGCAGCGAGGTCATGATGTCCAGGCGCACCTTCATCCCCATTGGTTGACGACGGAATGGAGCGATGAAGGATATCGATTTCCCCCGGAACACTATCTTCTGGGAACCCTGGAGGACGATTGGGACCGATGCCTGATTCGGGTCGAAAACCTGGCACGACGCGCGATCGATCATCTGGAACGGCTGCTGCGACCGGTCGATCCCGACTACCGGTGCATCGCCTTTCGCGCCGGCGGCTACGGGTTGCAACCGCGTGACCGGATGGTCCTCGCCGCTCTGATCCAGGCCGGTTTTGCCATCGATTCGAGCATCATACCCGGATTGATCCTCCGTTCCGCCCCCCATCAGGTCGATTTTTCCCATACCCCGCAACGGGCCAATTATTGGCTCGGCCCCCGGGATGGCATCCTCAAACCCGCCCACGACGGGGAAGGACTCCTGGAAATTCCCATCCCCTCGATTCACTTGTCCCCCTGGAAAGGATGGTTTCTCAATATTCCCGAAGCCTTGCGCCAGGGATGGAGCATCCTTGCGAAAAAAGATCCGGACACGCCCCGGGGAGACCCGTGCGGCGCCACGGGAACGACCGCCGCCACGACCACCGCCTCCCGATGGCGTCGCGCCTACTGGCGCACCCGCGCCATGGCCAACACCCGCTTTCACCGCCTGGAGGCGGGGACCAGCCTCCGCATCCTCAAGGCAACGTTCGATGGCTACCTCGACCGCTTCGCCGATGGCGAGGTCCTTCTTTCCATCAATTGTCATCCCAAGGGAATGACCCCGCGACATTACACGGTCCTGCGGCAATTCCATCAATGGACCCAACGCCACCCCACCCGCGAGGTCTCCGCCCTCACCTTCCAGGAGGCATGGAAGCGACGGATCCATGCCATCACCAAACCATGACCCACCCCTCTGTCACGAATCCGGGTCATCTCCATGGGAACGAAAACACGATTTTTCAAAATTTTCACAACATACCACAGAAAGCCCACGCCCCATGAAACCCATCATGATCATTGGTTCCGGCCTGGCCGGTTACGGACTGCTTCGGGAACTGCACAATCGCCAATGTCCGGTTCCCCGTCTTCTGATCACCGCCGATGGCGGCGAATCCTATTCCAAACCGATGCTTTCCACCGCCCTGGGCCAGAACAGAACCCCCGCCGATCTGGTCATGGACGCGGCATCGGCGATGGCCGGGGAACTTCATGCCGACATCCTGACCCACACCCGGGTCCGGGAAATCGACAGCGACGGTCATCGTGTCATTCTGGATTCGGGCGAGGAACGTTCCTACGATAAACTGGTCCTGGCCGTGGGATCGAGTCCCATTCGCCTCCCCATGACGGGTGACGGGGCCCAGGAGGTCCTGTCGATCAACACTCTGGACGATTACATCCACTTCCGCCAGCGCCTGGCCCATGCCAAAAGCGTTGCCATCATCGGTCCGGGTCTCATCGGGTCGGAGTTTGCCAACGACCTGTTGCTGTCGCAACGCAAGGTCGCCATCATCGGCCCCGACCCCTGGCCCATCAGCACCCTGGTCCCGCAAGCCGCCGGAGAAGCGGTTGCCAGGGCCCTGGCGGCACAAGGGGCGACGTGGCACCTGGGGACGTTCAACGGCCCCATCGAAAAAACCGCCTCGGGGTATCGTACCGTATTGAAGAATGGAGAAACCGTGGCGGTCGATCTCGTCGTTTCGGCGGTCGGGATCCGTCCGGAAATTCAATTGGCCCAGGCCTCGGGTTTGAAGACCAACCGGGGCATCCTGACCGACAAGACACTGCGGACCAGTCATCCCGATATTTTCGCCGTCGGCGACTGCGCCGAGGTCGATGGACGGAATCTTCCCTTCGTCCAACCCCTGATGATCGGCGTCCGCGCCCTGGCCGCGACGTTGATGGGGCACCCCCAGGAGATTCACTATCCGGCCATGCCGGTCCTGATCAAAACGACGCTCCACCCGGTCGTCACCCTGCCCCCGTCATCCAGGGAGGGATCATGGACCTTCACGGGGACTGCCGAAACAGGAATCGAGGGTCGATTCTTCGATCCCAACGGCAAGCTGGCAGGATTCGTTCTCACCGGCGACAGAACCCCCGAAAAAGCAACGCTCATGACAGCCTTGGCTTCATGAGCGCGGATCGAACTTTTTTTTCGGTAATGCACGTTTTCTTGCAGGATTCTCACGACCCGGTTCCGGGGGGCCTCCCCCGGAACCGGCATGGTCTCGCCATGATGGTCACGGACGGTCTTTCTGCTCGCCCGACCGGTCACATCATCGATATTTTTCGATCCTGACCACTGATCCGCTCCAACAACCGCTCCAACTCGCAGGCCAGTTTGGAGTTCATATCAATGTGCCGGGAATAAACCTGTTGCATCAGAAACTCCGCCTTGACCCGGTTTTCCGTGTACTCGCTGAACAATCCTTCCCTGAGATCGCTCTTCATGGGTCCTGACTCCCAAAGGTCCTTTGTGACTGCTTGATAAGTTTCGACGGCCATTTTTTTTCACCTTTTGTCTACAACTGTCCACTTGAATGGATCTTTACCCCATGCCGTAATTGTTAGCAAAAATCAGACCACGTTTTTGGCTCCAGATGTCAATCTCCGGTCACGGCAGAGGAAGGGGTTTTTCCTGGAACATCAGCGCCTCGGTGGCGTCGATGTCCCCATGGGTCCACGGGCCGCGTAAAAAGTTCCCTGAAAATAATTCATGAATACCGCCAGAAAACCATCACCTGTCGAAAATCCGTCACCCATCTTTCTCCTTGAACCCGGAGCGGGAACCCCAATCGATGACCCGTTTCAAGGCTCGATGCCTGTTTCCAAGGCAAGACGTCACACGATACGCCCCACCGGTCCCGCCAAGACCGTTTATCGACCATGAATTTTCTTTGGAAACAGAAAAGGATCAAGGTATCATCCCGATTCATCTTCCCAATTGTCATCCGACCCTGGCCATTTCGGTTCAAGTCTTGAATACATTATCCATCCGAATTCCTCTTTCAGTCTTCAACCTTTCGGATCCGGCGACACGCGCATCATGAATTCTCTTTCACTGCTGGCGATTCCCGCCATACTTGTCCCCGCCATGATTCTGTTGTGGCAGATGGTGCGCGAGCGCAACCGACTCAAGAAAAACATCCAGGATCTGCAACTCGCCCAGGAAATTGCCTTCATGGGCAACTGGGACTGGGATTTGACAACCGATTCGGTCACCGCGACCAACCGCCTGGGCCGCATTTTCGGGGTTGACCATCCCGGCACCGGCACCGGCGACGGCCTGATCACCCAGGCCATTCATCCCGGAGACCGGATCGACGTGATGCAGTGCCGTCGCCAGGCGCGACAGGACCCCCGCGGACAATGGTCCATCCGCTACCGCGTCCTCCGTCCCGATGGCGCGGTGCGCATGGTCCGGGAACATGGGCGAACCCTCACCGACAACCGCAATCAGCCGGTCCGCCTCCTGGCCACCGTCGCCGATGTCACCCACATCTACGACATGGAAAAGCGGGAGGAACGGGTCATCCAATCACAAATCGCCCTGAGTGCGTTGCTGGAAACCGGCCTCGAACCCTTGAGCCTGGAAAAACAACTTCAGGTTGCCATGCACATCATTCTGACCGTGCCATGGCTGTCGGTGAAATATCAGGGATCGATTTTTCTGTTGGATGAGGTCTCCGGGGACCTTGTTCTTTTTTCCCAGGTTGGTTTGTCCCCGGAACAGGTGGCCACCTGCACCCGGGTCAAACCCGGCTTTTGTCTGTGCGGTCGGGCCGTGCTCCAGAGGGAAATCGTCTTCGCCTCCCAAATCGATAAACGTCACGATTGCATCTATCCGGGAATGGAGCCACACGGTCATTATTGTGTCCCCATTCTGCTGCGCAGCCAGTTGCTGGGAGTGCTCAATCTGTACGTCCCCCACGGCTACGAGAAAAACCGCGAGGAAGACGCCTTTCTGACAACGATCGGCAAAACACTCGCGGGATTGATCGATCATCGCCGTACCGAGGCCAAATTGCGCAACGAACAGGAGTTCATCGCCACCGTCCTCAAAACGGCCCCTTCCCTGGTGGTGGTGCTTGACGCGGGCGGAGAGATCATACTGTTCAATCATGCCTGTCAATCATTGACCGGATACACCGAAAGGGAGGTCATTGGTCAAAAAATCTGGGATTTTCTGGTGCCGGAGAACGAGGTCGAGTCCCTGGTTGCCCTGGTTCGAGGACTGGCCCCTGGGGAACGTCCGATCGATCATGAAGGTCACTGGCTGACCCGGCAAGGCGATCCCCACCTGATCGCCTGGTCCTGTACCGCGATCGCCTCGGGAAGGGATGGCCACCTGCACATCATCGCCACCGGCGTCGATATTTCGGAAAAGCGGCAGGTGGAGCAACGCCTGCAATTTCTCGCCAGCCACGATCCATTGACGGGACTGCCCAACCGGATGCAGTTCATGGAGCACCTGACCATCGGCATTGCCCAGGCCAGAAGATCACACCGGCATCTGGCGGTGGTTTTTCTGGATCTGGACCGGTTCAAATCGGTCAACGATACCCTGGGTCACGAGGTTGGCGACCGGTTGTTGACCAGTGCGGCGCAACGCATTCGCAGCTGTGTCCGGGAGATGGATGTCGTCGCCCGCCTGGGGGGCGACGAATTCACCGTGCTCATGACCGGTCTGGCCGACATCGAACCCATTGCCGCCATCGCCCACAAAATCGTCTACCATCTTCAGCAACCTTTTGAAATCGGCCCCCATCGCTGCCAGATCGGCACCAGTATCGGCATCAGCCTGTTCCCCGACCACGGAGAGGATCCCCAGGTCCTGCTGAAAAAGGCGGATATGGCGATGTATCGGGTCAAGGACGAGGGACGGAACAATTTTAAAATTTGGGACGAGGGATGTTGATCAGAAAAGCCGTTCGCCATTGCCAAACAGACCGTCTCGTTGGATTGATCCGCCGCGAACCGGAACCCGCCTGCTGCGTCAACTATTCAAGACGAATCCCCAGTTGAGTCATCCACCGCCACAATGTAACCCGGTTGATTCCCAGGATCGCCGCGGCTTGTTTGATATGCCAATCGGTTTGATCCAGAGCCTTGATGACTCTTTCTCTTCTTCTGGTCACGGATTTTCCAGATAAACATTTTTCCATGCCGGTATCCGGAAGCACCGCAGTGACCGCACCATGCGCCCTTGCCATCATGTCCATGGGTTCTTGCTGAAACAAGGTATCAGGTATATCGGAAAGATCAATGAGTTCATTTTTTGAAAACAACACACCATATTCGATGACATGCTCCAATTCGCGCACATTTCCAGGCCAATGATATTCCAGTAACTTCCTCATTAAACCATGCGTTATTCCGATAATGTTCCTGCTGAATCTATGATTGAAATTATTTATAAAATGGTATATAAGATCGATAATATCATCTTTGCGATGACGTAATGGTGGTGTTGCAATTTCCAATATCTTGATACGATAGTAAAGGTCGGTTCGAAACGATTTATCACGGACAAGCCTGGACAAATCTTGATTGGTCGCGGCCATCACCCGTACATCAACCTTTACCAACCGAGACCCACCTACTGGAAAAAAACATCCATCCTGTAATACTCTCAACAATTGCGCTTGTGTTTCCATTGGCATCTCGGCAATTTCATCAAGAAAAAGGGTCCCATGATCTGCCTGTTTGAAAAAGCCTTGATAATTTGATATGGCCCCTGTAAAGGATCCCCTGATATGCCCAAACATTTGGCTTTCAAAGAGTCCCTGTGGAATCGCAGCGCAGTTTATGGCGATAAATTGTTGTTGATTGCGACTGCTCATTTCATGTATTGCTCTGGCAACAAGTTCCTTTCCAGTTCCAGTCTCACCAGTAATCAATACAATGGAATCAACTCCGGATGCTACCAGAATTTTATTATAAACATCCTGAATTGGTTTTGATGAACCGACCATATTAATTACACCATGTTCCTGTAATCTCACAGGTCCAATATACGGCTTCGAATATTGCGGCAGTTCGCTACTCGCAAACGCACAGGTATCCTGTTGACACGTTTCCTGCGACTCATGAAGTTCTGTCGTCCTCTGTGTGATCTCCCGCATCATAACAACTATTCCAGATGGCCTTCCAAGATAATCTTGAGCATGAATTATTCCACAGGAAACTATTCTCTGCGTGTTATCGATGAATAATCTTTCAATACTTCTTGATATTTTTTTATTCCCGATTTGCATCTTCTTTACATAATCCATCATGCGATCATATAAAACTGGCTGAATATCTCGCAATGAGATTCCGTTTTCCGCACGATCAATTTTTAGAAGTTCACAAGACAGAATATTATTCGCAATGATCATACCATCATAATTCAGTACGATCATTGCTTCCTCCACCAATTGCATCAAATCATCCAGATCAACATAAAGAGATTGTCGTTTATCAAATAGTGCATTTCCGTCAGGCATGTTCATTATTATTTCCTTTGCATTTCTTATCAAGACGATTTCTGTTACATGAAACAACGTGCAACTATTCGCAACTATTTGAAACTACTTGCAACTACCGCAACATGATTCACAAACAATCATTCGCAGAAACTGTCTTATGTAACATCATGATAATATTAAATATTTTCAATATAAATCATCTTAGAAAATAGGCCCGAAAATTGCTTACATACTCACACGAAAGCAAAATTAGTACCATTCGTCAGATGAATAACAATTCGTTTCAGAGACTCCAATAAATTGTATTAATTTATTCAACTTTCGCTGCAAATTTATATCTTTGCATCGACAAACAAGGAAAAGAAACTAATGGATTTCGTCAGGCACCAGTCAACCAAACAAAATACAGCAGCCATTCAGATGGCAAATGTTTTAACCACGACGTTGGATCCCGAGGTATCAGCGGAACGCAATGCAGAATGCCAACGTCGCGTGACTCATGACGTATCGCGGCAACATCAGGAGGTTCATCAAAAAGCCACGGAAGACACCCGATTGTCCTGCGGTATTTCCTTTGCGTTTGATGCAGCCATACAGTTGAGAAAGGCCATGGACCAGATTGCCGCAAGAGCGCAGGAGGCGGATAGCACCATCAAGCGCAGCATGGAATCCATGGAAAAGATTTCCATCAATCTCGCCAGAACAGCTGAAAAGTCATTGGCTTCCAGAAAAAAAACAGAAATGCTGCAAAACCTGATCGTAACGGCAAGTACGAATATCGCTACCATGAGCGCTAATATGGAAGCATCGGATCGTCAGTCTGAATCGGGCGAGATGATTGCAGAGATGGAAAAACACGCGGCGAATATAGGAAAAATAGTCCAGACAGTGGGCCACATTGCTGACCAGAGCAATCTTCTGGTATTGAATTCGGCGATTGAAGCTGCCTCCAGGGCATGCCTGCACGGCAGAGGCTTCGCAGTTGTAGCGGATGAAGTGCATTCTCTGGCCGAGGCCGCGGAAAAGAATGCCTCAAGTATCCAGAAGTTGGTCAAGACCACTCAGGAACAGGCCAGGTTTGTCATCACCGAGATTCTCATGGCAACAAAAGCAGCCCAAGGTGCGGTAGGAAAGGGCGGAGTAGTGGCTGATGCTACCGCCGAATGTCAGAAAACCATCGAAGCAGTGAAACAACAAAGTCTTTCCCTATGCCAAAACAAAATGGCTGCCCAGCAACTAGAAAAAATGGCGGAAACCATGAAATACAGTGCTGATGTTAGCAAAAGCGCCGAGGAATTGGCATCGGTCGCGGTCGAAGAGATCAACAAGGCCGCCAACCAGATCATTGCAGCCGTCGAACAAATCAACCGGAGTAGTGACAGACGGGAAAAATAATTCTGAAATCCAGGATACCGGTGAAAAGCAGATCCACGGCGGCAATGATCTCATGACGCATGGTACCCAATGAACCTGCCACCTGTTTCAGTTCTGAATGCCGGACAGCGGCCATTTCCGCCGTGGAAAGGAAAAATGTTCCACCACTCAATTCAACGGTTGGATTGAGAATCCGGATGAGTGGCGTATCCGGACGAACCGGATAAAGCGGAACGACCACCCGGGTTTTCAAGATCTGAAGCAGATCACTCTGTACCTCTACCAGAAAAGCCACTTGGCTGCCGGACTTGCGGTATTCGTACAAGTCGAATTGAGCCATCAGAAAAGCCGTTCGCTATCGCCAAACAGACCATCCCGTTCGATGCGTTGGTTGTAAACCTCCATTGCGGATCGATTTTCCTCCTGCCAGGCTTGCCGTTTGCGATCAGCGATGATCTGGACAAGATGCTTCTCCAACTCCTGGGAGATGTTGATCTTCAGTGCCTTGGCCTGGGTCGCCAGTGTGCTGTTGATGCGCACGTTGAGAGGACGCTTTGGCGCGAGTGGATCGAACAGCAGCATTTCCATGATCGCTGACTCCAAGATGTTTGTCTCCTATGCGTACATATTGTACGCACAATCTGCCTACAAAGCAACATCCGGGGTGATTCAGGCCCAGCATCCTACCCATTATCGACACAGGCGCCGATGACCGGTTCAGCAAAGAAATCACCCCCGTGGCGCAACAGGATTTCGATGATCCGCCGCGAACCGGAACCCGCCTGCCGCAACGTATGCATGATCTCCTGGACCGGAAGAATACCGACCCGATCTCCGACCAGATGACCCGAACGGATCACAGCCGCGGCGCTGACGCACCCCAAGCCATACAGGGCGCGATACATCGGTTCCTTTTTCTGCCGCGACATGAGCCCTTCTCCCACCTGGACATAGGCGTCGGCTTCGTTTCTTCTCCAGATATTGCTGTATTCGACAAAGGCGGGAAACACCGTGTCAAGCCCCTTGAACTGGGCGTCACGGATCAATTCGTCGAAAAGTCCTGCCGGACGGAACGGATAGAGGCAGTCGGCCAGAAGGATTGCCTCGGGATAGATCCCCTTCCGTTCAATTTCCCCCAGACAATAACGCATCACATCCTCGATGCTGCGGTCGGGCGCGGCCAGTTCCGGCGGTCTGGGGATAAAATCCAACCCACGGTTTTTGGCCCGGTCGCGTACCGAATCAGCCTCGGAGAACAGATGGACCGATTTAAGGTATTTGGACTGCTGAAATTCGTCCAACAATCGTTCCAAAAGATCGACCCCCGCCACGACCGGGGCCGGTCCCCTGAGCGGGGCGATGGCGGCAATGTGACAACGCTCCGGGAGCAGTGATTCGGGGAGGCTCCCCGCCCCCTCCCGATCCACCGAGGCAATGATGGAAACCACCCCCCGGGCACGCCTGGGGTCGTTTCCCTGGTGCAATCCATGATGATGGTAGACCGCCGCGTCCGGCTCGTAGACCAGACGGTAGCCCGCCTCGATCATCGCCTTGCCCCACACCCGGTCCTCGATGTTGGTCAAGGTTTCGTCGAAAGGGACCCGCTCCCACAAGTCCCGACGCAACATGCTGTTGGCGTTATGAAAAAAATAATCCTTGATCTGAACCCGGCGATCGAGGCCAAACACGGTCATCAGGTCGCGTTTGTCCAGATCACCCGTGAACGCCACCGGCAATTGCCGTCCATAAACCCCGGCCACCCGTTCATCATCGAAGTTTTTCAACAGGGTAGAGAGCCAACGTGAATCCCTGGGGACACAATGGGCGGACAGGCAGACGATGAAACGCCCGTTTCCCGCCCGGATCCCCTCGTTCAGAGAAAGCCCGGGAAGATATTTGGCCAAAGCGATGATTTTCGCCGGATGAAACCGTTTGGCCACGGCAACCGTATGGTCGGTGCTGGCATTGTCCACGATGATGACTTCCCAATCCCGGAACTCCTGGGCGGCGATGGCCGCCAGACAGTGGGAAATCCAGCGTTCCTCGTTGAACGTGCGGACGATGATGGAGATTTCGGCCATGAGGGCAATCTATTCGAACATGTCCGGGGTGACCAGGACATCGGCGGCAATCTCACGGGTCACCGCCCGGCCAAAATAACGCCCGGCATCCTTGGGAGGAATTCCGGTTCCCGGATTGCGCCAGGTGATCATCGCCTGGGTCAGAACCGTCCCCGGTGAAAGCGATTGTGTCGTGGCCATGGAGACATGGTATTTGTCACGGGTGATTTTCTCCTGGGCCGAGACCCTTTTGTCACCGCTGCCAAACATGGTCTCGATGGCGCGAATATCCTTCACCATGCGGATCAACCGATCAGGCTCCAGGGAAAGTTTGTGGTCGAAACCGGGCAGGCCCGCATCCAGGGTGATATGACGTTCGACGATGGCCGCCCCCATCGCAACCGCCGTCAGGGTTGGCAGCGTCCCCAATTCATGTCCCGAATAACCGACCACAAGATTGTAGCGTTGGCGCAGAATGTCCATCAGGGACAGGTTGCATTGATCCAACGGGGTCGGATAGCTCGACACACAGTGAAGCAGCGCCAGAGGGGTCTGATTCTTCTTGAAAATCGCCACCGCCCGGTCGATTTCCTCCCATTCCGCCATGCCGGTGGAAAGGATCGTCGGTTTCCCGAGCGCCGCCAGGACCTCGAGCAATCCCAGATTGGTCAGGCTGTGACTGGCAAGTTTGTACCCCGCCACTCCCAGGCGTTCAAGAAAATCGACTGCCTCCGCGTCAAACGCGGTACACAGAAAATCGATCCCCTTGCCGGCGCAGTAGTCCTTGATTTGCACGTAGTCGTCCCAACCGAATTCAAGGTGCTCGCGAATCTGGCGGTAGGTCGTGCCAAACTCGGGAAAACGGTTGTCCGGCGCGTCGAGGACTTCACGTACCGCCAGACGGTCCACGGTCCGTTTCTGAAACTTGACCGCATCGGCCCCCGCCACCACCGCCACATCGATCAGGGCCTTGGCCATGTCGAGGGAACCATTGTGATTGAGGCCTGCTTCGGCGATCACATAAACGTGCCCGGAAGCGCGGTATCGGGAAAAAACATCAGCCAGCATGGATGGGTAACCTTAAGAGAAGGAGAGAAGGCGTGTGTGGAAAAAAACATCGTATCATCGGGAATTTCTGGCCAGAAAGAAACGACGCAATAAATCCGCCGCATGACCATAGGCAATCTCCTGTCCCTCCCGGGTCATGCCACCGATATGAGGGGTGACGATCACCCTTGGACTGGTCCTGGCATAACGCAATAACCGATTGCCCTCCTTGTTGCGAACCTCATCGGCGATGACATCGGTCGCCAATCCCGCCTCGGGATGGCCCTCCAGAAAGGCAATGAGATCATCCTCGACAACCAGATCGCCACGGGCCGTGTTGACCAGAAGCACCGTCCCCTTCATGCGCGAAAACCAACGCCTGTCCACCATGCCGACGGTCTCCGGAGTGGCATGGACATGGAGGGCAATGACATCCGATTCCCGCAGGAGCACATCGAGATCGGTCTGAATCAGTTGCGAATCCGTCACCGTCTTGTAGGGATCATGAACCAACACCCGCGCCCCGAACGCCTTGCAATAGCGGGAAAACATCCCCCCGAGCCGACCATACCCCACCACCCCGATCGTCAGATGATCCACCTGCCGGCCAATGAACCGGGTATAATCCCATTCGCCACGCTTGACCGATTCGAAGGACTGCGGCACATGCCTAAGCCCCGCCAGCATCAGAGCAAACGCATGCTCGGCGGTGGAAGAAATGCGGTCGATGAACGAACGCTCCTCGGTCAACGAAATGATCGGCAGCGATCGACGGGCCGCCTCGACCTTGTCGATATGAATCGTCCCCGTGGACGCAGTGCAGATCACCTGAAGATCCCCACCCGCCGCCATCACCTCATGACCGATGAAAACATCCGACTTGTTGGGATTGGTAAAGATCGCCTGGCAGCCGGGAATCCTTGCCACCACCTCCTCCTGACTCGGATGGTCCATATAGGTGATGGCGCCGAAGGACTCCAGAATCTCCGGCACACCACGAATATGACGCACGGGGGTGATGACAAGAACCCGGGGATGAAGGGAAGCGGACATTCCGTGACAATCCTTGGTGTTGATCAGTCGGCGCATGCGGCGAATGGATCCTACCATCGTTCCCGTGATGGATCACGGTCTGGAATGGAAACACACCATTTTTTCAAATCAAGTTCATCGGACTCCGGCAAACTGCAACACGTTTTCCGCCTCGCGGGTCATCCCCCTGGCAAGCAACAGTTCCACATAATCGGCACGAAGACGGGCATCATCGGATTGTTCCCGCATCAACGCCTCGTATCCCTTCAAGGCTTCCGACCAGCGGCCAATCCGCTGATACATGCGCACCCAGGCGACGCGAACCGTATAGGGTGGATTTTCTATTTTTCCAATACGCGCCAACGCCTTGAGATAGAAAGGCTTCGCCTTTTCCACCATCCCCAGGGATCGATAGACCTCCGCCAGATAGAAGAAGGGTTCATAATTGTCGTCGAACCGTGCCAGATAACGGCCAAGGTATCCCACGACGTTCTCCCATTCCCCGGCATAGAATGCCATGTATCCCAGACGTTTCAAGGCCGTCTTGTCCTCCGGATCGATTTCGAGGATTTTCTGGTAGATCTTTCCCGCAGGTTTTGGAAGATTTTTTTCCTCGGCCAATTTGGCCAGAGAATGCAACCGTTGGATGGACATGGTGGCGTGCATCTCATCGGCCAGGAGTTCCTCCATTCGTTCACTGTTTCCCTCCCAGGCCAAAGCACGAATGATGGCATCCATCAGAGGAGGATTCTGCCCCGGTGCAGGCAAACGGGAACTGGCAATCAAAAGCCCCTGTCGCGCCGCGCCAACGCCTGTCAGGATGTCAAGCCATCCTCCAAGATTCTGGTCGCTGGCCCGTTCCGCCCGGTCAAGCAACCAACGCAACCCCTCCGGGCCGGGCCTGGGCCCCAGGACATACAAAACCTGGGCGACTTCCGGACTCTCTGGCGGGGCATCATGCACCGAATCGAGAACGGCCCGGGTCCCCATGTTGCGCTCTCCCGTTTCCAAGGCAAGCATTCCATATTCCCGCCGCGCCTCGGGGGTCATATCGCTCCAGGGAGTGTCGAGCCGGGAACGAAGGATACCCATCACCTCCTTGCGCACCGGCTGTCGGGTCCGCCAGGCAGCAATCACCACCTCCTCATAAAAACGGATGCCCACGTCATCCAACCATGGACGAATCGGTTTCAACCGCTCCAGGGCCGCCATCGGTCGTTCGCGCACCAGATCAAGCCTGGCCGAAAGGATGGTCCGGTCTCGCCATTCGCGGCCATTGACGCTCATGGGATTGTCCAGAGGTTGTCCCAGGAGCCGCGTCAACCCCGCCTCGGCCAGGCGCAATTGCCGGGTATCCAGGGCATGGTTGACGACATCGGTCAAAAACGGATTGGTCAGACTGGATTGCCCGGCCAACCAGGCCAAGCACCCCTCCTGACGATCTCCCAGGCGCACCGTCAGGATGAACCAGGACTCCTCGACCGCCCTTCCCGGACGCTCGCGGCGCAGTTGCTCGAAAAACCGTACCCCCCCCGCCACATCCCCCGACTGGATGAAATAACCCGCGATCTCCCGATAGACCCCGTCCCTGGCATTGGCATCCCGGGCCAGAGCCATCAGGATCTCCCCCCCCTCCGCGGTCCGGCCAAGGCGCAACAAGAGCGAAGCCAGACGCAAACGCCACTCCGGTTCCAAATCCCTCTTCCGCCCCCGTTCCAGCCATTCCTGAAACGTTTCCAGGGTGGAACCGGCCCGCAAATGCAGTTCCGCCGCCAGTACGGGATATCCTTCGAGAAACTTCCGTTCCAGAACCTGCAATACCCTCCGTGCGGAAAAGCCACCGCCATCAATCAGGACCGACTCCCCCATCACCAACTGCAACCAGTAGGGGCGTTCCCCTTCCGGCAACGAGGAAATGACCCGGACCGCCATGCCAAACCGGCGCAGCCGCACCGCCAACTCCGACAACAACGCCACCCCCGCGAGCGGCAATTTTCCCTTGAGGTACAAATCTTCGACGATCGGAAGCGCCAACGCACCCCGTCCCGTCGCTGCCGCCACCTGCCCCCACTGCAACAGGATCTCCATCGAATCGGGCATCAGCCGGCGCAAATCCTCGACCCACAACCACGCCAGATCCCCGCCCCCTCCCTGACGCAACAGTTCGGTCACCACGGCAATCCCTTCCCTGCCAGCGCCGACTCCCTGTCGTCCAAGCCAATCCCGCGCCTCCGCCAGGGCCTCATCCTTCCGCCCCAGATTGAGCAGGGCATACACCAGCATCTGCAAGGTTTCCGCGTCCATGCCACCGGAAGTCTTCCCCTTCAATTCAAGCAGCACCGCCACCGTCCGTTCGAATTCCCCCCCCGCCATCAACAAACGCGCCTGATCGCGATAACCCGCAACATGGCGCGGAAAACGGCGCCGCATCTCTTCGAGGATCCGGACCTGCCGGGCGATGTCGCCGGAAAAACTGTACAGATTGGCCAACTGTTGCAAAACCTCCATGGTCGGTTCCAGTCGGTGCAGAATCTCCAGATTTTCCAGATAATCCATCGGCCTTTGCGCGTATTGGTACAGTTTTCCCAGTTCCTTGCGGGCCTCCAGATGCTCGGGAACCTTGTCGAGAAACTTTTCCAGAACGAGAATTGCCTGTTCCACCTGTCCATTCTGAAGGTACAGGGTGGACAAGGGCATGATGGCCGAAACCGGCAATTCCCGTCCCCCTTCCATCTGTTGTTCGAACAATTCCAAAGCCTTGGCGTAATCCTGATCGCGCAGGTGCATCAGCGCGAGGGTCTCCACCGAGGGCAACAACAGATAGCCCAGGGAAATCCCCACCAGACTCAAAACCATCCCCATGAAATAATAACGAATCATTCCCATCCACCAATCCGGGTCGATACGACAGGACCACCGTCCTGAAAAACACCATGCAATCGCATCGGATCGTTTCGTCCCTTTCTTCACTCGATTGTTTGCTGTCGCGGCAATAAACACAATCCTGTTTGTCATTGACTTTAATTAATAAATATCATTCATAAATTGCAGACATGTTACCATCATCAAGACACGAGACTTTTATCAATTATTTTTTTAATGTTACAATGTGACATTAAATGACAGTAAACATTCAATTCTCCTCGAACTTGATGTTGCTTTTCCAGAATTCATCTTTTATTATTAATATTCGTTGGTATCAATTTAGAAAAAAAATGGACAGTTCCATGAAAACGATCCTCTGCATCGATGATGACGTCGTTCTGTTGCCGTTATACCGGAAAATACTGGAGAACAAAGGATTCCGTGTGATGACGGCGGATAACGGCGTGACCGGACTGGCGCTGCTGCATCACCAGAGGATCGATCTGTTGGTCACCGACATCCTCATGCCCGACATGGATGGAATGCAGATCATGCTCGCCATCCGCGGAATGAAACCCAGACCGCGGATTCTCGCCATCAGCGGTGGCGGTCAATACCTCGAAGGGGAAACGCTGCTCGAAATCGCCCAAACCATGGGGGCCAACGAAACCCTGGAAAAACCCTTCACGGCGGATGAACTGTTCGCCGCGATCCGGAAAATTAAATTCGACGACGATCCGGGTACGCAGGAGGTCGGAAAAACATCCGATCCCACCCATGGCACCCCCATGACCCTTCATGGCCGGGAAGATCATGAGAATACGGTGATCGGACCGCTACCCGCACGCAACCCCACCACCACATCCATGACGCCATTGCCCCGATGAGAAGAAAACATCAGGAGCCTGTCGGAATATCTTGAAGAAAATCAGGATCGCATCCATTATGAAACCGACCGTGAGGCCGGTGATCCGATCGGATGTGGTGGTTTCGAGTCTTCCCACAAGTCCGTTGGCCACACCTGCGATGAAACAGCCTGGGGCATAATGGCTGTCCGACACGGTTTGTTGACAAACGGGAAACGCTCCCGTGCAACAATGATTCTTGATGGTTGGAAGGCGCGGATATGACACGGGAAGAGATGCTGAAACGGTTGATTCCAATCATCCGGGAGGTGTTCGACGATGAAGATTTCGAGCCTACATTGGAAACCCGGCCATCGGAGGTGGAAACCTGGGATAGCCTGAGCAACATTCGGCTGTTCCTGGCCGTAGAAAAGGCATTTTCCTTCCGTTTCGATACCGCGGAAATCGGCAGCGTCGAAAACGTCGGAGAATTCGTGGACCGGGTGCTGGCAAAACGCGCCTCGTGACCGTTCGGAAGGGGCCAGACCGGAAAACCCAGCATCAATGGGCCCCATCCACGGTCGGGACGGTCCATCCAACCCCCTCAAGAATGCCATGAACCACCTTCGTCTCGAAACGCTGCCGTGGCTTCTGCCCGCACCCGGTGATTTTTCCAAACGGTGCAAGGATGCCTTGTTGGTCCCGGCAGTCGAACAGGCCGAACGATTTCGTGAACTTGCCGGTTACGCCCTGGATCTGGATGCCTTGACCCGGCTGGCCCGGAGTCTTCGCAAGGCCCGGGCTTCGCGAAACGCCGAAACCGATTCGGTCATTCGGCTCGGGCTCCTCGGCAACGCCACGACGGGCCTGTTGGTGGATGCCATCGAGTCCACCGCTTGGCGCTACGGGTTGGACCTGGAGGTGGTCGCGGCGGACTTCGGACAGGTCGAACAGGCGGTGATGGATCCAGACGCCCCCCTGATCCAGGCCCCCCCCGAGGTGGTACTCCTGGCCCTGGACCATCGTGGACTCGGATTCCCGATGGATTTCAAGGATCAGGATTCGTCCATGCACGGGGAGGATGTCTGCGGACGCGCGTTGGCGCGAATCAATGAGATACGCAGGCGCCTTCACGAGGCAGGTTCCTCCACGGTGATCGTCCAGAACGTCCCCTTTCCCGCCGAAACCCTGTTCGGCGCCCTCGACCTGCGAATCGGCACCACCCTGCGCAGCCGGATCGACCGATTCAACCGGATGCTCCTGGAAGCATTGGACGACGGGGCCGACCTGTTGCTGGACGTAGCGGGACTGGCCTCCTCCCTGGGCCTGGACCGCTGGCATGATCCAGTGCTCTGGAATCAGGGTAAAATACCCTTTTGCCTGGAATTCGTTCCGCTGTATGCGGACCATCTCCTTCGCCTGCTGGCCGCGCTCAAAGGAAAATCCCGAAAATGCCTGGTGCTGGATCTGGATCATACCCTCTGGGGCGGCGTGATCGGCGAAGACGGCATGGACGGTATCGTCCTGGGCGAGGGTACGCCCCTCGGCGAGGCCTATCTGGCGGTACAACGCATGGCCTTGAATCTCTCCAGGCGTGGCGTGGTTCTGGCAGTCTGCTCCAAGAATACCTTGGAGGTGGCCAAACAACCGTTTCAGTCCCATCCGGAAATGCTGCTCACCCTGGAGGACGTGGCGATTTTCATGGCAAACTGGCAGGAGAAGGCCGACAATCTGCAAGCCATGGCAACGCAACTGAATCTGGGTCTGGACGCCTTCGTGTTTCTGGACGACAACCCCGTGGAACGGGCAGGGATGAGAAACCGGCTTCCCATGGTAGCCGTGCCGGAATTGCCGGCGGATCCCTCCCACTATCCCAGAATCGTTCTGGGCGCCGGATATTTCGAGGCGGTACATTTTACCAGAGACGATCGGCAGAGGACCGCCCAGTACCGGGCCAATACCGAACGCGCACAACAGCAAAGCCGGTTTCAAAACCTCGATGCCTTCCTGGTATCCCTGGAGATGAAGCTCGCCTGGGGACACTTCGACCCCATCCATCGTGGCCGGATTACCCAGTTGGTCAACAAAACCAATCAATTCAATCTCACGACTAAACGTTACACAGAATCCCAGATCGAGGCCATGGCTTCCGATAAAAACAGGTTCTGTCTTCAGGCGCGGCTGACAGACCGCCATGGCGACAACGGAATAATTACCGTAGTTGTCGTCGAGAAACGGAAAAAGTGCTGGGTGGTGGATTCCTGGTTGATGAGCTGCCGCGTTATGAACCGCCGGGTGGAGGATGCGGTGTTCCACATCCTGGTGGAGCAGGCAAGGCGCTTGGGAGCTGAACTCATCGAAGGTCGGTTCGTTCCGACCGGGCGCAACCAGCCGGTGGAAAACCACTACCAGCGATTGGGATTCAAACCGGTGTCCAGGGAGGGTGAGACAAGCGTATGGCACTTTTCGGTCCATACCCATAAAGAAACCATCCTGCCCATGTCCATCACGGGGCCCGGTTGATCATGACATCCAACCGATTTGTCATCGATTCTTCGGCAAGTCGGGCGTTTGCCGTCCTGTCCGGTGATTTCAATCCCATCCATCTGGATCCTCTGTCCGCCCGCAGGATGAAATTTGGCCGGACCATCGTCCACGGCATGCATCTTTGTCTTCAGACGTTGGAGCTTGGTTTGGCAGACGGGGTGTCGTCGGTGCGACCCGTTGCCATGAAAGTGAGTTTCTCCAGGCCCGTCTACCATGGACAGACGGTATTGCTTGAAGAAAAGCCCGGGAAAGGCCGACGGCGGTGGACTCTTTCATCGGAAGAGGGAACGGCTTGCACGGTGACGCTCAAACTGTCCGGAAAGGATGCGGCTTTGCATCCGGGGACAGCCATGGACGGAATCGTGGATACCCCCTGGCCGGGAATCGACTGCACCGTGCAAAATCCTTGCGAGGTGGTTGGACTTGCCGGAATCCTCGAACCGTGCCTGGATCAAGACGGTCTTACCCGGATGTTCCCGGTCCTCGCCCGCCGTCTGCCCCATTCGATCATCGTCTCCCTGCTGGCCGCCACCCGGATTGTCGGCATGATCTGCCCTGGATACCACTCCCTGTTTTCAGGTTGTTCCCTGGATTTCTCCGACAACGCGCAAATCCGATCGGAACTGGCTTATCGCGTCGAACACTGGGATGAACGTACCGACATGGTAACCATCGCACTTTCGGGTCTGGGCGTGCAGGGAACCCTGGAGACCTTCTTCCGTTCGGCGTCCGTGAACCAGACCACGATGGATGTGGTGCGGAGGATGGTGGCGGCGGATGCTTTCGCGGACTGGAACGCCCTGGTGGCAGGAGGTTCCCGGGGATTGGGCGAGGTGACGGGAAAAATCATCGCCGCCGGAGGCGGGCGCTGCTGCCTCACCTATGGACAGGGGGCTCTGGACGCACAACATGTGTGCAAGGAAATCACTGCCGCCGGGGGGCGGTGCGGCACGCACCATCTGGACATTCTCAAGCGCGACACATGGACCTCCGTCCTGGAATGTGGTCCGTTCAGTCATCTGTTCTATTTCGCCTCGCCGCCGATTCTTTTCAACACATGGGGAAACTGGCGGGAAGATCTCTATCGGCGCTACGTCGATTTTTATCAGGATGCCTTTCGGGAAATCATCGATTTTCTGCTTGATGCCGAACCACGGAAACCAAAGCCTCTCGGTATCTTTTATCCCTCCACGGTGTTTCTCGATACCCCGGAACCCGGAGCGGACGAATACATCAAGGCCAAAGAGGGAGGCGAGCGGTTGTGCGATCAATTGAAACAAAGGCACGGAGACCTGCTTGACATCCACTGTCCGCGGCTGCCCAGGATGCTGACGGATCAAACCGCGTCGGACGCCGCACCGACCCAGGATCCCTTGAAGGTAATGCTCGGCCAACTGTCGGCCATGGCCGGGAAAATCTCGCGGTGAAAATAGTGACGAAAAAAAGGGGGCCAACCACTATTTTATACGTATCGCGGTGTCGTTGGTAACGGACTCAAGGTCTGCTCTTGTGAGGTGTCGCAGATGGGGCAGCAGCTCCCGGGCGGTGTCTCTGGAAAACCGTCGGGCTTCCTCTCCGGGCATATGGAAGCCATCCACCGAACGGTAGCCTCCGAGGTCACTGTCAAGCCAGATGCCTCCAGCCCGGATAAACGCGGAAGAAAAGGCATTCTGGTCAAATCCGGAAACCTCATCGGCAATGGCGGAGAGAGAAGGGGCCAGTGGCATGCGAATGCCGAAAACCCGGAAACCTTCTCCGCTCCAACGTCGAACGAAGGTGAAGACATCCTCCATGACCCTGGGCGAAACACGCAACGCTACAGCTTTATATTTATTGATGTAATCCTCTCTGGAAATGTCATCCGTCTCTTTCAGGGTCTGGTATTCCCACCATCCGGTATCATCATGAAGAATGACCTTGGCAGGCAGTTCCTTCGTCGTTGATTTTGGTTCATGTCGTTTGTGCCAAGCGCTGTGAAGCAGGGCAAAGGAGGTAGGCAGGAAATAATCGAATCCACCCGTATACCGAATCAGCATCAAATCGCCGAAAGAGACATTTTTGAAGGGGAGATAATAACGTTCATTGTAGACATCGGCCTCCGTCAAAGTGTTTGGTGTGAATCCCAGAAGGATGGCCCGAACTTTCGAAGTTGGATTCACCTGCTTTTCCGTGGCGCTCAGCAGGACCGGGTTCATGGAGAGGGCGGGAAAGCCGAAATTATAGATGGAAATCCCCGGCAACACGGTCTCCATGTCCCTGGGGGAAAAATCGGTGGACACTGGAGAGTTGCCGAAAATGACCAGGTCATGCAGCCTGGTGTTGTTGGCTTTGAGGGTGAAATGGCGATTGTAGCTTTCCGATTTGTTGCTGACGCCCCTGTTATTGACCGGCAGCAGGTCGGTGTCCTCCACCACCAGGATCATGGCCAGAAGATAGAAAAGGACTCTGGCGGTTGGTTCGTGCAACCAGTCGATGATCTGGTCTTTCCGCATTGACCTGCTCCAAAAGGCGCCGGATTCGGGTTAAAACTGAAAATAGATGAACTCCGCCCCGCTGCCACGCAAATAAATGGCGATAATGGCCATCAAGGCCACAACCATCGGTCCACCCAGGAAACCACCCATGGCACTGCTGCCCATCTTCCTGTCCAGACCGGTAAACATATAGAGTTCCCGCAGCAGCACCGTACCGATCAACAGGCTGATCACGCCGAAATCCCGGATGGAAAGGAACTCCCCCAACCCAAGGCTCAAGCCGTTGTGAAAGGTCAACATGCGGAACAGAATTTCGCCCAGTTGGCTCAAGGATTGCGCCCGGAAAATGGTCATGGCGACGATGACCTGGAAGAAGGTCAGCAGCCAAGCGATCCATCGCCCCAAAAACAGCTTTTTCATGCGCATGGGCCAGCGGGTAACGATTTCGATGTGCAGGTAGAGGCCGTGAAGAGCGCCCCAAAGGATGAAATGCCAGGCGGCGCCGTGCCACAGGCCAGAGAGCAACATGGTGATCCACAGATAGACGATCATCCGTTGCTGACCGAGCTGTCCGCCCGTCTCCCGCAACTGGTCGATTTTCTTTCGGACCATGCCATGAAAGATGTAATCCCGGAACCAGGAGGTCAGCGAAATGTGCCATCGATCCCAGAACTCCTGGATGGAGGTGGCGATGTAGGGATGGTTGAAGTTGATCTGCATGTCATAGCCCATCCATTTGGCCAGACCCCGGGCGATGTCGCTGTAGCCGCTGAAATCGCAATAGATTTGAATGGTGAAGGCCAGGGCGATCAACCACCAGTAGATGCCACTGCCGGAAACCACCGGATCGGCGAAGGCTGTCGCCACGAACATTGCAAGGTTGTCGGCGATGACCACCTTCTTGAAATAACCATGCACCACCAAAACCATCCCCTCCCATCGGGCCTCACGGGTGATGGGTCGCGCCGTCAGCAATTGTGGCAGCATGTCCCTGGCCCGGATGATCGGACCGGCCACCAGTTGCGGAAACAAGGAAAGGTAGGCAAAAAAGTGCAGAACGCTGCGGGTCGGTTTCAGTTGTCCGTTGTACACATCGATGGTGTAGCTCATGGACTGAAAGGTATAGAAGCTGATCCCCAAGGGAAGAATCAGCATGAACTCCGGTGTATGTACCGTCCCATCAAGCGACATTCCGAACAGGTCGGCGATCGACTCCATGTTCTCCATGAAAAATCCATAGTATTTAAAACTGAACAGAATACCCAGGTTCCCAACCAGAGAGAATGCGAGAAATGACCGCCGCGCCCTTGGATAGCGGTCCATGCCCAAGGCAGCGAAGAAGTCGATCAATCCACTGACGAGAAGGAGGGAGAGAAACCGGTAATCCCACCAGCCATAAAAAAAGAAGGAGGCGCAAACGAGGAACAGCCAGCGCATGGTGCGATATGGTCGGATGAATGGCCACAAGAGGATGAAGGCAAGGAAGAAAAGGATGAAGATTTTGGAGTTGAAAAGCATTATTGGGCGATGCTCGCTTCAAAGAGAAAAATTTTTCGTCGGCATCGCTCCATGGCCGTGGGGGACACCGGAGAATTCATGGGGACATGGCGACCATGTTTGAATATACATCAGTCGGCGAATCATCTCAAAGAGGTGATCTGGTCATCGACGCGCGGAACGGATTTTCGAGCATAACGCAACACACTCACTTGCGATCACCTTCTTCTTCCAATGGTTATCACATCGATGTCCCCTCCGGCCCTGCATTGCCTTTTTTGGTTCGGGAGGGTTTGCATTTGTCTCCCGGGCAGGGCATTCTCTGGGGAAACGTCCGCATTTCAGACACGAGCCATGAGAATCCGTTTGTTTCGATCGATCCTGTCCACAATCGCCCTGGCAATCTTTTTTCTCGGGGGGGCCGCCGTGGTCCGTGCCGAATCCTGGGTAGTCTACTATTCCGACCAGGAGCCTGATACGCGCTTCGAATCCTATTCGCTGATCGTTTTCGACAGCCTCTATCATCCGCCACTGGAACGGCTCAAGGAACGGGGAAAGATGATTCTGGGCTATCTGAGCCTGGGCGAAGTGGAAGACCATCGAGATCATTTCCAGACGGTCAAGGAGATGGACCTTCTGTTGATGGAAAACGAAGACTGGCCGGGCAGCTTCTTTGTCGATGTCCGCAAGCCGGCATGGACCGCCATGGTGATCGAATCATTGATTCCGCAACTGTTGCAGAAGGGTTTTCATGGATTGTTTCTCGACACCATGGACAATCCGGGTCATCTGGAAGACCTCGACGCCAAACGATACCGGGGCATGCGCCAGGGGGGAATCGACTTGATCAAGGCGATCCGGCGAAATTTTCCCGACATCCCGATCATGATCAATCGCTCTTTCGACCTTCTGGACCGGGTCCTTTATGATGTGGACATGGTCCTGGCCGAATCGATCCGCAGCCTTCCCGACCCCTCCACCAAAAGCCATCGCCTGACCGACAACGCCGAATACGAAGCGACCGCCACCCGCCTGCGCCGCCTCAAGGAGATCCGACCCCGGCTGGAATTGTACTCCCTGGACTATTGGGATCCCGACGACCCCAAGGGACAGGCAGCGATCTATCGCCAGCAGCGGGAACATGGATTCAATCCCTACGTTTCCACCATCGAATTGAACCGGGTCATCCCCGAACCCGCCCCATGATACGATTGCCCCTTTTGCTGCTGGCGTTGTTTCTTTTCCCCCTCGCTGGAAAATGCGCCGAGGAACCCACGGCGGTTGAAATACCCCGGGTTATCCTCTCCTTTTTCGACTCGAAAAAAACCAATGGTCAGGCCTGGTTCAGCAATACCCACAAATACGCCGAACTGCCGCTCAATCATCTGGGTCTGGTCGTCCGCTATCAGGACATCCACCAACCCCTGCCCGATCCCAATACCCTTGACGATGTCCGCGGCGTCCTCTGGTGGGAGGACAACCAGCAACTAGCCAATCCCGTCGTTTTTCTCGAATGGGCCATAACCATCATGAACGTGGGCAAACGATTTGTCCTGATGGGCCCCCCCCCCCTGGTCCGCGGATCTCAAGGGAGTTGCCACTCCTGTAACGCCCATGGAAAAATTTTGGCGAACGCTGGGATTTGGTTTTCAGGACCAATGGGTCTCCTTTACCCATGATCTGGAAATCGCTTACAAGAATCCCGAAATGATTGGTTTTGAACGTCCTTTGCCGCAACATTTTCCCGGATATCTGCAAATTCTTCCCGGTTCCCCCGATGCCACGGCCCATCTCAAGGTGCGCCACGGCATGAAGGGCGGTACGGAAAACATCCTGGTGGCAACCACTCCTCGCGGCGGTTTCGTCCCTCCTGATTTTTCGCTGTTCTTTTCCAGAAATCCCAACGAGGATCGTGATTTCGCTCAGTGGATCATCAATCCCTTCGAATTTTTCCGCCATGCGTTCGCCACCGATGATCTTCCCAAACCCGATGCCAGCACGTTGTCGAACCGGAGGATCTACTACAGCCATATCGACGGCGACGGGCTGCGCAATCTGACCGAAGTTCGCCCCTATCGCGACAAGGGATTGACCGCCGCCGAGGTTATTCTCGAAGAGGCAATCCAGGGCTACCCCGAACTTCCCGTGACGATCGCCCCGGTCGTCGGCGACATCGATCCACAATGGTTTGGATCGCGCAAATTCATGGAGATTACCGAAAAACTGCTTGCCCCACCACAGGTCGAGGCAGGCAACCATACGTTAAGCCATCCGTTGGATTGGGGGTTCTTCGAGCACTTCGATCCGGCCCGGGAGCTGCCCTACCTCAAGAATTATCCCACCCCCGCGGATGAAGGCACCTCCAATCGATTGTTGGATGCCCTCGGCTTCAAGAGGAAGAAAAAGACGGTCTCGATCGATACCTCTCTTTGGCGCAACATTCCGGTCCGTGTCGATGACCCCGAGAAAAACGATCAACCAGAGAAAAAGACACGTTACAACGATTACAAGACACCCCGTGCCTATGCCATCAAGCCTTTCAATCTTCATGATGAACTTCAGGGGGCAAACCGCACCATTGAACAGTTATTGCCTCCGGGAAAGAAGGTCAAACTGTTGCAATGGTCGGGAAATACCCTGCCCTTCGAACGGGCCCTGCGCGAATCCCGTCTTCTCGGGATGAAAAACATCAACGGCGGCGATACCCGTTTCGATTCCGAATATCCTTCGGTGGCCTGGGTGGCACCATTGGGGCGAACGGTCGGGAAGGAATGGCAATGTTACGCCTCCGCCAGCAACGAAAACACCTATACGAGCCTCTGGACCGATCATTTCTTTGGTTTCAAGCATCTGGTGCAAACCATCAAGAACACCGAATCGCCCCGACGTTTGATTCCATTCAATCTTTATTATCATTTTTATTCCGGGGAAAAACTGGCGAGCATCAACGCCCTCAAGTATAACCTTGATTACGCCCGTTCCCTGCCCTTGGCGCCGGTCGCCGCAAGTTTTTACGCCTCGGTGGCGGAAGGGGCGATCCATGCACGGTTGTTCCGGCTCCCCTCCGGGGCCGTGGAAATCCGTGATCGCGGCGATCTGCAAACGCTGCGTCTGGATCGCGCCGTGCTCAAACAGGTCGATCTGTCCCAATCGACGGGGGTCATCGGTCAACGCCATTATCAGGGGAGCCTGTATATCGCCCTGGATGGCCAGGTTGCCACTCCCAGGATCATGATCGTCCCCTACGACACCCCCGCCAGGCCCCCCCCTTCCCCACACCCCTACCTGATCGAAGGACGGTGGCGCCTTTCCGGGCTGTCCCGGGGCGACACCCAGGGATCCTTCACAGTTTACGCCCAGGGGTTCGGCAAGGGAGAGATGACCTGGCAGGTGCCGGAGGAGGGCGACTACCACATCGAAACGTTCGATCAAAATGGCAAATCCCTGGATCGGATCGAGGTTCGTACCGGGGCCGAGGATGGGCTGTTGCGTTTTGTCCTGCCAACGCCGGCGTTGGAGGAAATTCGGATCGTCGTGGCGCGAAAGACTGGAACATAGGTAACGGCCCAGACCCCTTTTTTCTTTCAATAATCCCGAACCGAGGGGGAGATACCTGGGCGACGACCGGGTTGCGCCGGTATGGAAGATGACGGATAATTCGCATGAACTGGGTCTGGAACAGGTTGCTGTCGCTCCAAATGATTGAAAACCCTGGCCCAAATCCATGCCATCCAAGCCAACGAAAGGAACGATGATGGATCCGGTCGGGGATATGATCCAAATGGGACAACAGGCGCGCCAGGCGGCACGTCTTCTGACACGGGCCTCGGGGATGGCGAAGAATGCCGCCCTGAACGCAATGGCGGAAGGATTGAGGAGCCAGTCCGGCCCGTTGAAACGGGAAAACGACCGGGACCTTCAGGCCGCTCGGGAAAAAGGACTTTCGGCGGCCATGCTCGATCGCCTCCATCTGACCGATGCCCGGATCGAGGCCATGGCCACGGGAATCACCCAGGTCGCGGCCCTTGAAGATCCGGTCGGCGAAATCACCGAAATGAAGCCACGACCCAACGGTCTGATGGTCGGACGGATGCGGGTCCCCCTGGGGGTGATCGGCGTCATCTACGAATCGCGTCCCAACGTCACTGCCGATGCCGCCGCCTTGTCGGTCAAATCGGGCAACGCCATCATCCTTCGCGGTGGATCGGAGGCGATTCATTCCAACCGGGCCATCGTAGCGCTGCTGGCTGCCGGATTGATCAAGGCCGGACTGCCGCCGCATGCGATCCAGTTCATCGATACCGCCGACCGCGCCGCCGTCGGCACCCTGCTGTCCATGAACCGGTATGTCGATGTCATCATCCCCAGAGGGGGAAAGGGATTGATCGAACGGGTCATGGCCGAATCCCGCATTCCAGTCATCAAACATCTGGATGGCATCTGCCATACCTACATCGACGAAGAGGCGGATCGCGACATGGCAATCGCCCTGACCCTCAATGGCAAAATGCAGCGAACGGGGGTCTGCAACGCCACCGAAACCCTTCTGGTTCACGCAAGCCTCGCCGATTCGTTTCTCCCCGAGGTCGGCGCGAAACTCAAGGAAGCGGGATGCGTCATGCGTTGCTGCGCCGAATCCCTGAAACGACTGGCCCCACTGGGTGGAGTCCCGGCGACGGAAGAGGATTGGGATACGGAATATCTCGATGCGATTCTTTCCATCCGGGTGGTTGAGGATCTGGAAGAGGCGATGGATCACATCGAACACCATGGTTCGCAACATACCGAGACCATCGTCACCCGCAATCATGACCGCGCCATGCGGTTTTTGCGCGAGGTCGATTCCTCGTCGGTCATGGTGAACGCCTCGACCCGATTCAGCGACGGGTTCGAATATGGCCTGGGGGCGGAGATGGGTATTTCCACCGACAAGCTTCATGTACGCGGTCCGGTGGGGCTCGAAGGGCTGACAACCTTGAAATACATCGTCCTGGGCACGGGACAGACCCGCGGATGAGTCGGCGGGTGGGAATTTTCGGCGGGGCGTTCAATCCACCGCATCTGGGTCATCTGCGGGCGGCCCTGGAAGTGCTGGAAACCCTGAACCTGGAAAAAGTGCTGCTGGTCCCTTCCGGACGGCATCCGTTCAAGGGAGAGGATCTTCTGGCACCGCCACACCATCGAATGGCGATGACCGGGCTGGCTTGCACGGGGGTCCCGGGCCTGGAAGCCTGCGACATCGAGGTGACACGGTCCGGGGTCGCCTACACCATCGACACCCTGTCCGACCTCGCACTCCGGCATCCGGGGGTGGATCCGGTGTTTCTCATGGGCAGCGATCTGATCGACGAGTTGCACCTGTGGAAGTCATGGCAGCGGCTTCTCGACATTGCCCATGTGTGCCTCATGACCCGTCCAGGAGGCTCGGGGACCCATGATGACGGTCCGGCCATGGAATGGCTGCAGCGGCACGAATGCCGCGATCTGGAACTGTTTGCCCGGGATCATCCGCGCCGATTTGGTTATGTCCGGGTTTCCATTCCGCCCCTGGCGATCAGTTCCTCGGAGATTCGTCGCCGTATTCGTTCGGGGCGATCGATCCGCTTTTTGACAACCGACCAGGTCGTGGACTATATCGACCATCACCGTTTGTACCGCGATTGATCGGGAAACCCGCATCGATCCGGCCCACATGGATCCAGCGAGCCGCGGCAATCGCCATGAACTGGCTGGCGCCATTCACCAGGCGCAATTTTGGGGAGTGACATGGACAGTGAATCGTTGATCGATGTTCTGAAACAGGGGCTGGATGAAAAAAAAGGAGATGACATTCGAATCATCGATCTGCGTACTCGTGCCTTGTTCGCCGATTTCTTCGTTCTGGTAACGGGTACCTCCAGGACCCATGTCGCCGCCTTGGCCCGGGAGGTCGATCGGCTCGCGAGCCTCCACAAGATCGATGTGTTGGGCTGCGAAGGATTGGGCGAAGCGAGCTGGGTCCTGATGGACCTGGGGGACGTGGTGGTCCATCTGTTTCAGCGTCAGACCCGCACCTTTTTCAATCTTGAAAAATTGTGGAGTCCGCAAACCATAATGATCTCCCATCCGGAAACCGCTTCCCTGGCCACCGGTACGGAAAGATGAGGGTTACGGTCGTGGCGGTGGGGCGGGGCATGGACCCGGCCATCGCCCATCTGGCCAGGGACTACCAGGGACGGTTACGGCGCATGCTGCCGGTCGAATTGTTGGAAGTGGCAGAAGAACGCCGACCACCGGGACAGCCGGGCCGCAAGGAAGAGGCCATGGCGCGAGAGGCCAAACGGATTGCAAGCCGCATTCCCGACGGGGCGATGGTGGTCCCCTTGGACAGCGGCGGCACCCCCCTCTCCTCCCTGGAATTGTCCCAGCGTCTGCAACAATCCATGGAGAACCAAGTCCGGGAACTCACCTTTGTGATCGGGGGGCCGGATGGTTTGGACCGAACGCTTCTGGAAGATCGACATTGGATCCTCTCCCTGGGACCCATGACCTATCCCCACATGCTGGTGCGGGTTTTGTTGCTGGAACAGCTCTATCGCGCCATGAGCATCCTCAAGGGAATCCCCTACCATCGGTGAACCGGTTTCCGGCGTGTCGTGTCAGTGGTGGCGTTCGACCGAAAAGGTTGCCAGTTTGACGAGGGCGTCGCGTTCCCTGGAAGGGGGAAACCGGGAGGCTGCCGTCACGGCCGCTTCGGCAAGGTCACGGGCGCGATTCATGGCATAGTCAAGGGAACCCCGCTGGCGAACCAGTTGAATGGCCCGTTCCAGGCTTCCTTCGGGTTGACTCCTGTTTTCGATGCACAGACTCCAGAAACGTCGTTCCTCTTCGGAACCATGATGGAAGGCGTGAATCAGGGGCAGGGTAATCTTTCCCTCCTGGAAATCATCGCCGATCCCCTTCCCCAGGGTTTCCCGGGTGGCGGAATAATCAAGGGTATCGTCGATGACCTGATAGGCCTGACCCAGGAGCTGACCATAGAGGGCCAGGTTTTCTTCCTCTTCGGCGGAGCGGTTGTTGAGAACGGCGCCGATACGCACGGCGGCGGCAAAAAGGGTGGCGGTCTTCCGGGCGACCACTTCCATATACTGGGCTTCGCTGGTGGCCAGGTTGTTGCTTGCCAAAAGCTGCATCACCTCTCCTTCGGAGATGATGGCGCAGGCATCGGCAATCATCTTGAGGATGCGCAGGTCGCCGTGTTCGACAAGCATCTGAAAGGCGCGAGAGAAGAGAAAATCGCCAACGAGAACCGGGGCCTTGCTGCCCCAGACGGCGTTGGCGGTCTGTTTTCCCCGGCGGGTCAGGGATTCATCCACCACGTCGTCATGGAGCAAGGTCGCGGTATGGATGAATTCGACGACCGCGGCCAGAACGTGATGTCCCTTTCCGGAATAGCCGAACATGCGGGTCGTCAGAAGGGTCAGGATGGGGCGCAGGCGTTTGCCACCGCTGTTGATCAGGTGAGACCCCAGTTCGGGAATCAGGGGAACCTGGGAATCGAGCCGGTCACGGATGACGCGGTTGGTGGCATCCAGGTCGGGGCCAATGATGCCACGAAGATGGTCGAGCACCGATTGATCTTTATTGCGCATCGAATGGCCCGACTGGTCCGATTGATCGGGATTTCGCGGGGGCACCGAGGTCTCTGGCTGGACGAAGGCATCCATCGAGGGAAAAGTCCGTGGGGCGGTTTTCATCGTTGATTGAAAGGGGACCGTTGGCGGCGATGGCCTCGCCTTATGACGGTGCGTTTGCAGCGATGACATCGCCTTCGACGGTGCATTCGCCTTGAATTGCGGCAGAATATGTCGATGTTGGCCTTGTCGTCAAGTGTTCATTCATTCATCGGAACCGGTAATCCGAAAAACGTTTTTGTCGCGGGAATCGACCGGGGATGGCGGCCCGGCAGGCAGAGAATCGGGCCTGGGCATGGATGGCATGAGCGGGGCGAAGGAGCCTTGGGCGTGGATCAATGTCTGGCGTTTGCGGGCGTGAGGTGGGATCATGGGAATGGTGGCACCGGGTTTGGCAGGAGTGGGCCATGTGCGGTTGGCTTCCGCATCCGAACGTCGGCTCATGCTGTTGCGTCAGTTGGGACTGGAACCGGAGGTCATGGCGGTGGACATCGATGAATCGCCACATCCCGGAGAGAACCCGGTCGCGTATTGCCTGAGAATGGCGCGGACGAAGGCCTCGACGGGACATGGACCCGGAATCGGTCTTTGCCTGGGGGCCGACACCGTGGTCATTCGCGATGGGGAAATCCTGGGCAAGCCACGCGACGCGGACGAGGCACGTCGGCATCTTCTCGGCTTGTCCGGGAGGGCGCATCGGGTGGCGACCGCCGTCGCGGTGGCGGCAGGAAGGGGCCCGTCGATACAAAGCGCGGTGGCGGTCACGGATGTATGGTTCAAGGTGTTGACCCTCGGGGAAATCGAAGCCTATCTGGCATCGGGGGAATCGATGGACAAGGCGGGGTCCTATGGCATTCAGGGGTTGGGCGCCTTCATGGTGACACGCATCGAGGGTTCCTATACGGGGGTTGTCGGATTGCCACTGTTCGAAACCGTGTCCCTGTTGCGCTGGGGAGCACATCTGTATCGACTGGAGGGAGACGCCGGGGGGTGATGGCGGCGTCGTGACGGGTTCATGGTTCGAGAAAAGCATGAAGGGGAGTGTTCATGGTTCGGTCCTTGAAGAAGGCCCTGCGGCCTGTTCTGGAACGGTTGGGAATGTTGACTCCTTATGATCCTCCCAACTATCGCGAGGTGATCTTCGCGGCGTTGACACGATTGCATCCCCATCTGCGGGGGCAAAGGGTCCTGGAGATCGGACCCAAGGATGGCAAGGATTCCCGACGACTGGCGGGCCTGGGACCCAAATCCCTGGTGATGATGGACATCCCCGCCGAATACACACAGAATGTCATCTCGACCCGGGTCACGCCGCGAGAACAGCTTCCTTCCTGGTTCCAGGAAATCGAGCTGGCGGACAAATCCTATATCGAAGGCAACATCCTGTACCTTCCCCGGGAAAAACTCGCCGAGTTGGGGGTGTTCGACCTGATCTGGTGTACCGGGGTTCTGTACCACAATCCGGAACCGTTGCGTTTTCTCAAACGTCTGTTTCATCTGCTTGCACCGGGGGGAACGCTGATTCTGGAAACGTCCCTGACGCGGCATCCACTGTTGCGCCATTTGAATTGCGTCGAAATCCTGTGGCCCAAGTCCCAACGGTGCCTTCGGGTCGGAGAGGACGACAACCTGTTGATTCCCAGCCGGGTCGTTCCCGATACCCGAATGTCGCTTTCGATACAAAGCAACGTCTCCCATCTTCCCTCGCGCATGGCCGTCTTGAGCTGGTTGGAAATGGTGGGTTTTACCGACATCGATGAAATTCCCATCCCGATTCCCGAGTATGCCCGGTTTGCATTGTCCGCGCGCAAGGGGGAGACGAAAGGATATACCTACAGCAACCGAGGTCCCCACCCTTCCCCCTATTGTATTGGGGATTCGTTATGATATAGGATCATTGCGCGTGCCGGTACCGGCCCTCCCCTGGCGGCGTGAGGATGATCTTGAAGACCATTGAAAAAAAGATTGTCATCAGAGCGGGGGAACGGCATTGCCCCTGGTCGTATCGTGCGGTCATCAAGCCGATCCTGATTTTTTTCCTGGGATTTGGATTGTTCGCCACGACGGCGGGATGCGGCGGCGGGGGAACGACGACGGGCGAAACGGAACAGTCCACCGGGGATACCATCACTTCCGAGGATTCTTCCTGGACGACCGTTGAAAAAAACGAGTTCGTCCTTGCCCGGATGCGGGAATGGTATCTGTGGTACGAATCCATTCCATCCCATCTCAAGGGGAGCGATTTCGATTCTCCCGAGGCGGTCCTGGAGGCGGCCCGCGACCAGGACCGGGACCCGTGGAGTTACATTACCTCCCTGGCGGACATGACGGCGCGACTTTCGACCGGGGAGTTCACCGGAATCGGCATCCGTACCCGGCAGGATGAGGCGGGGCAGTTGTGGATCACCCAGGTCTTTTCCGACTCTCCCGCCGCGACGGCAGGATTGAAACGTGGCGACCAGATCCAAAGCATCAACGGTCGGACCCCGGCACAGATCACTGCCGATGACGGCTGGGACACCGCCTTCGGCGCCGATGCCGCCGGGGTCGTCGTCGCATTGGCGATCCTGCGCCAGCCATCGGCGAATCTTTCCTTTTCCGTGACCAAGACGACCTTCATCGTCGATTCGGTGCATGATCGCAAGGTCATCGACCAGGGATCGACCCGGATCGCCTACCTCGCCTACGATTCGTTCACCAATGCCTCGTACTCCTCCCTCCTGAATGCGTTTTCCTATTTCAAGGCGATGAGCGTTTCCGAAATGGTCCTGGATCTGCGCTACAATTCGGGAGGTCTGGTCAACATGGCGGCCCTTGTCGCAAGTTTCTTGCGGGATGCCTCCAACGAAGACGTTTTTGCCATTCTGCAATACAACAATCGCCATTCCGATGACAATGGCACATTGAATTATACCCGCCTTTCGACGGACCTGAATCTTTCGCGCGTGTTCGTGATCAGTTCATCCACCACCTGTTCCGCCAGCGAAATGCTCATCCAGGGGCTCAAACCATTTTTGACCGTGGTTCAGGTCGGCACCACCACCTGCGGCAAACCGGTGGGAATGGATGTGGTTTCCTTCGATGATCAGGTCCTGGCCGCCGTGACGTTTCGCATCGTCAACGCCAATGGAGAATCGGATTATTTCGATGGCTTGACCCCCACATGCATCGCCGACGATGATCTTTCCCGCGATTTTGGCGATACCGCCGAATCCTCCCTGGCCTCGGCCCTCTCCTTCATCAAGAATGGCGCCTGTCCGGTTTCCAGCAAACGTCGCCTGCCCATGCGTCGTTTCGTAGCCCGGCCCGCAAATCTTCCCGACTCGGGGCGGGAAGGAATGTGGTGATCATTGCCACCGGGTGATTCTCCAATGAAGAAAGGGGAGAATTTTTTAATAACAAATTAAAATTGTTAAAAAAGAATCTGGACTGTCTGTCATGGTTGGGAAAAGAAAATTGTATCAATTTTTTCTATCGGCAAATGGCTGGCAAACGCAATTTGAATATGGTAAAATTCCCAACTGAATGACAAAATGGGAAAGATTACGCCATTGCCGATGAAACGAAGTGGGGATTGGGAAATGATGGGAAGATTGTTGGGTAAAATGCGGTTTCGGACGTTGATCGTCCTTGTTTTCACCATTTCCTACAGTGTTTTTATCGGGGTGATCACCTTGAATTTCATGTCCATCGGTGAGGTCCGGGACATGGGCCGTCGGTTGCTCCAGGGTCCGATCGAGCAGCGAATCTTCTGGCAGGATATTGTGTTGGGGGTGGAGAAGGGGGAAGGTTTGCGCCGTCAGTTCCGCCTGGACCCCAGGGAGGAAACGGTGCAGCGGATGGAACGGTTGCTTGACGGAATTGGCGCTTCCTTGAGCGGACAGGTGTCGTTGGGCGACGCGAGCGCCGGGACGATGTTGACGGAATTGAACGAATACCGAAAGGAATTCCTGGAACTGGTCCACACCCGGACCATGTTGGACCAGTCACGCCAGCAGTTGGTCAAACGGCGGGAGGCGGTGGAGACCATCATCTACGAGGCGGACAATCCTGGTTTGGAGAAAGCGCTGGAAGAATTCATCATCGTCGAGATGACGTTTTTTGCCGACATGGCGGCGGAAGCGAAGGTCAAGGGGGTTCGGGTGATGTTGGACCGGCTGCAACGGGATGGGGCCTCGATCAAGAGCGAGAAGGGGCGCAGCGGTCTGGTGCAGGCGATTGCGGGTTATCGAAAGGAGTTCGACGATTTTATCGACTTTCAAACCCGTATGCTGACCCGGTCGGAGAGTTTGCGATACATCGCGGAAAAAATGGTGGGCGATGTCAACCAGAGGACGGAGGTGGCGCGCGCGGGGGCGGAAACGGCGTCCCAGGCCACGGACGACAAGGCGCGGCAGGCGCGGATGACGGCGTTGATCTGGACGGGGATCGGGATTCTGGTTTCCCTTCTGATGGCGTTCGTGTTTGAACGGAGGATCAACCGTCAATTGGGCGGGGATCCGAATGAACTGGCAACCATTGTATCGCATGTCGCCGATGGCAATCTGGTGGATGCGGTACTCAATACCTGCGAGGGCAATTCGGGGGTCATGTGTGATTTGCGTGGGATGTCGGTCCATTTGCGTTCGACGGTCCAGGAAATCCGGTCCATAGCGGAGGATGTCGAATCGGGGGTGCGGGACATGACGGCCAACACGAGGATTTTGACCGATGGCGCCGTTGCCCAGGCGACGGCCATCGAGGAGACTTCCGCGGGGATGGAGGAGGTGACGACGCTCGTCCGGACCAACAGCGACAATGCCCGTCAGACGGAGGAAAAGGCCAACCATGCGGCCATCGAGGCCCAGGAGAGCGGAGCGGCGGTGGCCCGGGCGGTGGTGGCGATGCGTGACATCGCGGGACGGGTTTCGATCATCCAGGAGATTGCCCGGATGACCAATCTGTTGGCGTTGAACGCGGCGATCGAAGCGGCGCGGGCGGGTGAACATGGACGGGGGTTCGCGGTGGTTTCCGCGGAGGTGCGAAAGCTGGCGCAGCGCAGTCAGATTGCCGCCGGAGAGATCGATGCTCTGGCGACATCGAGTCTGGAAGTCGCGGAGGATGCGGGCAATCGTATTCAGCGGCTTTTGCCGACGATTCTGGCGACCGTGGAAGAAGTTCGTGGCATGGCGGCGGCGGGAAGCCATCAGGAGTCGCAAATCGGGCAGATCGATCATGGGATCAAAACGTTGGAAGGGGTGATCATGGAAAACCGGGCCGCGACCGAAAAAATTGCCGCCACGGCGGAACTCCTGGCGCAAAAGGCGGCGCAGCTTCCCGAGGAGTTGTCTTTCTTTCGGGTATGAGACAAATTCAAAATTCGGGTTTAATTATTGAAAGAAAAAAGGGGTCTGGGGGATTGCCCCCAGGGTTTTGATTTTGTTTTTGACTTTGATTTTGATTTTGTTTTTCACGCGCCATTTCACCCGAAGCGGTTTCTCGCGTGGTTTTTGCGAGAAACCGCGCAGGCGCGCGCCTTGGTCCGGATCTTTTCGCGGTTTTTGCGAAAAGATCCGGACGCATTGCAAGTTTTCATGCAAGGCGTTTGTCCTTCAGCGCCCGAAACGCGCAGAAGGACACACCAAGGCGCGCGCC
>JADGCV010000033.1 GCA_015228815.1 Magnetococcales bacterium
TGCCGATATCAAGACCGGACCGAAGGGACGCGCCATCGTGACCGGCGGGGAAGGAACGGCAACCCGTTGTATGGGACACCCGGTTTTGCAAACGACGCTGGTGATCCTCCATGCTGACGTAAAGAGCGTCTCCCCGCTCGGCCCACAACGAGCCGAGCGCATTTTGGCCGTAGGCGACAGACAGACCCAGGTGAAGCGCCAGCCAGGACTTGCCGACCTTCGGCTTGCCCGCCAGGATGAAAACACCTTGCGGCAACAGGTCACGCACCGTCCAGGAAACCGGGTCGAAGTGCTGTGCCATCAGGTCCGACATGCTGAAGGTGGCTGGTGCTTTCTCCTGGTTGGCAGCCTGTTGGCTCGGCCCAGGATCGGCCTCCACTTTCCGCGCCTTGGAGATACACTCCTTGACCGCCTCCGACCCATGAAGCCGCGCTAAATCGTTGAAATCGTTGGCTCCATCTGGCCGATCCGGTCCGAAGTCCGGGACGGCCAACCGTGCGCCGATGGCCCGTGCCGCTTCGGTGGCGAGCCTGTCGGGTTCCCCCGTGGTTTTATCCAGGTCGGCCAGGAGGACGATTCTTGCTTCCGGATCGTGCCTTCTCATATTTTTTGCGACAGCCAGGAGGTTGCCATTCGAGAAGGTTGCCACCCCAATCGCTCCAGGAACGGCCTGCGCCGCGCTTAACACCGTGGCAACCCCTTCCCCCACCGCGAAGACAAGCCCCGGCAAATCGCCCTCTGGAAGGACTTGTGTGGCCCAATACCCGCCCGCTTTCCGGCCCCCCGCCAGGGAAGACTTTCGACCTTCACCGTCGATCATCTCGATGGAAGCCAAAACGCCATCCGCCTTGATCGGGACGACCAGGATCCGGTTACCTTGAAGCGGTCCGGACTTGCCCCTCGGCGAGTAACCGATGATCCGCTTCAGTTCGGAAAGGGAAATTTCCTGCAAAGTTTGAGTGGAAGAGACGGATTTCCGAACCAGGTAAGGATTGTCGTCCGCCGCCGGGTCTGCTCCGTCCAAAATCAAACGAGCCATTTCGGCTGCCTGCCGGTGGCGGTCGGCATCTCCCTGGGGAAGGGCCGCTTTGCCCGGCCGCGCCCCGGTGATCGGGCGTAGTCTTTCGGCCTCGTTTCCGGCCCCACGCCACCCGACATTCCGCGCCATGCGGAAAAGGGTTTTGATCGTGATGCCGCCATCTGGTTTGATCGAACGCCACACGTCGCGGGTATCCGCCGGGTTGTAGGACGCCCCATTGGAAGACCAGGAATCGAAAACTTGAAAGCCTTCGTCTCCAAGCCCGGCTTTCAGAGCCATGCCGATCCGCACCCACTCGTCCCGGTCAACATTTGGCGTCAAAGCGGATAAGGCGCTTTTGATTTCTTCCAGGGAAGATTTTTGATCGTGCTGTGTTTTTGCGGTAGTATGGGGCCTGAAATTGTTTTGATTGCCCGCTGCCCCCAGAGGGCTTTTTTGTGGGTTCATGGCGGCCCCGCTCAACCAGCCACCTGAAGCCGCTTCGGTGGTCTGCCACGCCGCTTGCCGGACGGGGTGGTTCCGCTCGTTGCTGGTTGTGACGGAATGTTTGCCGCCAGACGCGAACGCAAGCTGTCGGCCTCAGACGTGCTTCCAACCAACCGCGCCGTCGCCCATTCGTGCAAACTGGATGTCGGGTAGAGAACACGCGATCCCAGCTTGCAAAACTTCGGCCCCTGTCCAAGAAGGCGATATTTTTCCAGCGTGGACGCGCCAAGACCAAGGAATTCCGCCGCTTTTGCCGTGTTCAACAACATCTCTGTCATTTTTCTTCTCCTGTCGTAAGAACGATGGCTGCCGGGGGATCAGTCCGAAAGCCGAAAACGTTACGTAACGCTGGAGAACATGTAGCTTGAGAAAAAAAACAGTTTCAACTACCCGAAATGTCCTCAGACACGATTATTTCGGGGGAAGGATGGGTGTGTGTTTTTCAATTCGCGGTAAAGATTACGCAAGGCGTTTTCGATGGTTTTCGGGGTAGGCGTTTGTTTGCCGGGGAACTGTACCTCTGCCCATTCGGACAGGTAGCGAGCCTCTCCCTCCAGGGTAAGAATCATTTCTTTACACTTGGCACGACGTTCCATCTCTTGTTTAACAGCGGCTATCAGGGAGCGGCGGCCCGGAAAGGAGGCGCCAGTTTCCGGGGGCGTCATCGGTGGAGGGGAGGTTATGAGTGAGAATACCAATCCAGCATAAAGAATATTTTTCTGGTAATCATATACTGCATTCTTTTCGTAATCGATGTTGGAGAAGGCCCATACGGAAGGAGGGATCATTTCACGTTCTTTACTTTGAGGGTTGGGAAACCCATACCCTACAATGTCACATCCACTCGTCAGAACGTTTCTCAATAACGAATATCCCTGATTTAGAATTTCATTCCTTAGATCATTCATTATCCCGATATTTGCCTGATGTCGTTTTTCCTCTTCCAGGGTATACCCTTCATAATGTAATGAATCGATATGGAAGCAGTCTTCTATGTATATTCCTTCCTCAGCGCGATTCATTTTCTCACCCAATGTTGTTCCATCCACAAGTTTGGAAGCATTGAGTAGAGAATTCAACAGATCGTTCACTGTTGGCCATTCGGGTTTGGTCACGGCATTACCCCTTCTGGAAGGTAACCCGGCCAGGGGGTGAAGGATTCCCCTTTTTCCGCCGTCGCGGTAGACTGGGTGTCTCGTTAAGCGGTCAGCGCGCAGACATCCCGCTCTATCTCATTGCCGATCTTCTGTAACACCACGGAAAGGTCATACTGTGTCTGCATATTTAGCCAGAACTCCGGCGTTGTACCGAAAAACCGGGCCAGACGGATGGCGGTATCGGCAGTGATTCCACGCTGTCCGTGAATGATGGCCCCGATGCGCGTTGTTGGAACCCGCAAACGCATGGCCAGCGCATTGGCATTCAGATTGTGGGGAACCATAAATTCTTCACGCAGTACCTCCCCAGGATGAGTTTTGATTCTCATGGCTTACCTCCGTGGTAGTCCACAATCTCGACATTGAAGGCGTGGCCATCACGCCATTCGAAACAGATGCGGAATTGATCGTTGATGCGGATGCTGAACTGCCCTCGTCTATCCCCCTTCAGAGCCTCCAGGCGATTGTTCGGCGGTTGCCGCAAATCCTCCAGGGAGTGCGCAGAGGCCAACATGTCCAGCTTGCGCAACGCTACCTTGCGGACGGCTTCAAACCGTGCTACGTGATCGCCGTCGTTGAACTGCTCAGTCGGTTTGCCCCGGAAGCTCTTTATCATACGCTTACCGTACAACGCTGCTCAATCAACAGCAAGCGCAAACTGAATTCACCCTCGGCTTGCTTTCCGGCCAGGGGGTGAAAGGTGTCCCCTTTTCCGTTGGCCGACGTAGGCCGGGCGTTCGGTGGGCTTACCTCAAGGCAAGCGCCGGTTCGTGATCCATGACACGGGGTTCATCCCGCAGCAAAGCCAGTTGTCCGGGATTGGCTTCCAGCAGTCGCAGCAGATTGGAAACGGCACGACTTACCAGAACGTCTCCCTGTTCATATTTGTGGAAGGCGTTGGGACCGCCACCGATCATCTGACTTGCCTTGCGTTGCGACAGCCCCAATTTTTCCCGAATGGCCCGAATGCGTGCAGGTTCAAGCAAACCCTCAGCGCGAGCCTTCAGGAGATTCAAGGCGCGGTCGGAAACGTTCATGTCCTTGCCGGAATGGACACTCTCACCGCATGCGCAATACCACCCTGGCAGGTCCAGCGAGATGGACTGCTCCTTGTAGCTCAACGCCACCGGGCGTGACGCTCTGGTCATGCTCTGTCCGCATTCGTGACATTTCATCAAGTCGTTCATTTGTTTCGCTCCTTGAAGGAGAGCAACCGGAATTCCGTTACCACGTCGGCAGTGAATTTCAGGTAGACCACCACAGCGCCACGGGGAACATGGTAGACATCCTGCCAGGTCCGATAATCCGTGTGGGATGTCATGGATTTCACAAAATGTCTGCGCTTCATGGTCTGGATGGTGGCCACGATTTCATCCCGTCCGCATCCCATGGCCGCCGCCGTCCGCAAGGCGGTTCCGGTCACGCTCAAACGCCCCGCCATGGCGAATACCCTTTTGAAGGCATCCAAATCATAGGTGGGGGTTCGTTTGTCCATGGGCTTTAAGATACAACCATTATGGTTGCATAGCTATAGGGGTTGCGCTTTTTTGATCAGCACTACATCGGCCTTGGGAGTGCCATTCAATGCGGCGGCAATCTGCCCGGAAATCTTGTCGGCGGCAATCTTGAGGGGATCGGCGGACAAGTGGGCATATCGGGCGGTCACGGTTGGGGTCTTATGGCCCAGCAATGCGCCCACGATAGGCAACCCCATGCCAGAGATTACCCCCACCGACGCGAACCCGTGGCGGGTGTCGTGAATGCGCACGTCGGACAACCCGGCCCGTTCCCGGATTTTGCGCCAGATACGCGGAAGCCCCACCAGGGATTGACCATCGACGGCACCGGGAAAGCAATACGAGTTCCCCTGGATGCGTGGCAGACTGGACAAAAGTTCCAAGGCTGCTGCTCCCAGGTGGACCACCTTGAATCCGGTCTTGGAGTCGGGCAACCGCAGGCATCCACGCTCGAAATCCACATGGGACCATTCCAGGGTCAAAACCTCCCCCCTCCGCATGCCGGTCAACAGCAACAACCGAAGCGATGCAATGGCAACCGGGTTCACTCCTTCTTGCTCCATCTCCTGCATGACCTCCCCCAAGCGGGTCAACTCTTCCCCGGTCAGGAACCGTTCCCGCCGTTGCCCGGCATATTTCCTTACCCCATGCACGGGGTTGTCCTCCCGCAAGCCGCGTTCCACGGCAAAGCTGAAGATGGCCCCCAGGAGTCCCATACAACGGGTTGCCGTTCCTTCCCCGCCGGTCACGATGGCGCGTCCCTTCGGTCCGGTCTTGATATCGGCAGCCGTCTTGCCCGCAGCCACGTCGATCATAAACCGTTGCACGTCGGCACGGGTGATTTGATCCATCCGCTTGCGCCCCATCAATGGCACGATATGCCGGGCAATCCTCCGGCTTGCTTTCCGGCCAGGGGGTGAAAGGTGTCCCCTTTTCCGTTGGCCGACGTAGGCCGGGCGTTCAGTGGGCTTACCTCGATGAGGGTAGGATCATTTCCGTCAATCGCCAATCTTTTTTTCCCACCCCACGATACCGTGGTCCGATTGCATGCCATGGCGGACGAGCGTTCCCTGCATGGTTTCCCGGGGGGTGACGAGGGAAAGTCGGAGCCACCCCAGGCTTTCCGACAGGTCGGCTTGGCCGTGACACGACCACAGGCTTTTTCCCATCCAGGTGACCCGATGTTCCACCCGTTGTTCCCAACAAAGACCGAGGGGCTGCCAGAGGCGGTCGTACAGGCTTTCTTCCTTGAGAAATCCCGGAAACAACCAGTTCAGGGTCCGAAGCCACCACGGCAGGGGCAACCAGTGGACGGGAATGGAATCGTGCCAATGAATCGCTTCCTCGCATAGCGGCGTCAGGGCAGTCGTCAGCAGCAGGGCGTCAAGGCGGGGGTCGCCCTTGTCACGTTGGTAGAAGGCAATCAGCGTATCGGTTTGGACAAAGGCGACACGAGTCCGTTGGTTGACGACAAGCCAGGTTTCACCGGCAAGATCGATCGCGACGGTCATCTTGAGTGGGGCATGACGCCCCGAAAAGGCATAGGTGAAGGAACGACCGACGGCACGGTACAGGGAATGGGCGAGCAGTGGGCCGGGGCGTGGATGTCCAACGGTGGTTCCTTCCGTGGGGATGTGGTCGAGGCTGTAGCAGGGACTTGGCTCCATGGGGATCAGGGTATGGGTCAGGTGGAAGGGTCGGGTGGGGTTGCCCAGCCAGGGGCCTGTCTGCACATGCATGTGGAGATGAGGTTGCACCGACCGGCCCGAGTTGCCGCATCGGGCCAGGATCTGGCCCGGGGTGACGGTCGTCTGGGGGCTGATGGTCAGGCTTCCCTGACGCAGGTGCGAAAGCAGCAGGTGATCGGTTCCCGACAGGGCGATGAGGATGAAATTGCCCCAATTGTTGTTGGTGTCCATGGTCCCGGGAGGGGTATCGGGAAGGTCATCGCGGCAGGCGACGACCAGACCGGTCACCGGGGAACAAATGGCTGCGTTGAAGCAGTGATAATCGGTGCATTGCCGGCCATCCCCCCTGTAGGCCAAACCATCGACGACCTGATGAAAATCGAGGGCATGGCGCCATTCTCCCTGATGGGTATGGGCGCCGTCGAATCCCTGGTAGATCTGCCAGGCACCAAAAAAAGGGAGTCGCAGGCCAATGCTCCCCTCGGCGACACCTCGGGCCTCGGCAAGGGCGGTGGACGCTGCCACCGCCTCGGGAATCCGCGGTGTATCGAGCCAGTAACGGCTCCAAGGTTCGCCTGAAATGGGGCTCAGGGCGACCATGATGAACCAGGTGGTCGCGACGAAAGGGAGCGACAGGGGCGGCAGTCCCAGGAAATAAAATATATTGAAGGCGGCAAGTGACAGGAGGCCGGCAATGGCCGCACCCATGCCCGCCACAAGAAAGGGTCGATTTCCGGGGCGGGCGAACACTCCTCCGGTCATCAGGGCTGTCAGCATGGCGGCGGTACTGGCGAGGGACAGCGGCAACGAATAGGGCGTCACGCCAAAAAGCGCAAGCTCCGTTCGGACGACGACATAAGCCGAAAGAATGATGAGAAACAGACGCCGCGAGGAGAGAAAAATAGCCAATCCTACCAGGATTCCACCGACGGGAGTCGGAGAAAAATAGATCTGTCCCGTGGCGATGAGCCAGGAAAGAACCGGGGTGGGCAACCATTGGTAAAGCCAGAGATCGACAGGATTGGCCGCAGGGGCAACGGCCCAGGGAAGGGCCAGGGCGCGACCGAAGGCATAGACGGGAAGGCCGGCGAGAAACAGGGGTGCGGACAGAATCGGAAGTCCCTTGGGGATGCTGACCAGCGCATGGATCAATCGGCTCGCCAGCGTGGCCAGCAGACCGGAAAGGGTCGCCAGGGCGAAACTTTCCGGAGTCGCCGCAAAAAAAGTGCCGACCATCAATCCGAGGAGGACACCGTTGACCACATCCAGATCGTAGACCTGATTCGGGAGCGCCAATCCCTTGCGGCAGGACAGGCTGACGATGCCGCCCCAGAGGCCCAGGATTCCCACCGCCGGGTTGACGAGGGTCGCCGCAACCAGAAGCCAGTGGGCCTCGGGGGATCGGAAATAGAGAAACGAGCCGTAGGCCTTGAGGAGTGTGTGAAAAAAAGGTCCCAAGATCACTCTTTCGCGGGTTGGGGCACGGACGACCAGGGACCGGTGTTTGCGTTGAGGTGGTGGGGCATGCGTTCGTGTACGCACAGGGAGGCGAGCGTTTCGCCCTGGCGGATCACCTCGTGCGTTCCATGGGGACCGACCAGAATGATCGGTGGACGCAGTTCGATGAATTGCAGCCATTGGGTGTTGTTGTAGGCCCCGACCGGATTGAAGACCAGACGGTCCCCGACCGCCAGTGGCGGAAGACTGACCAATTGTCGCATGACATCGATGTTCATGCACAGGGGGCCGAACAAGACCGTTTCCGCAAGAGGGCCATCCTTTGGCCGGACCAGTCGTACCGGATGATGATACCACAGGCCGGTCAACATCAGGTTGATGCCTGCATCCAGGATGACCCCGCGGCGACCATCGACAAGTCGCTTGGTGCCAACGACCGTGGCGACCAGGGACTGGGCATCATCGACCACCGCCCGTCCGCTTTCGAAAATCAGGAGCGGCTCTGGCCCCGATCGTCCTGCCAATCCCTGGTGCAATGCCGTTCCGATCGCTTCGGCGTATTCCTCGATCGGGGGAACCGCCTGTTCGGGGGGGGCATAGATGCCCTGGAGGGCGTTGCGTGAGGGAAAACCGCCGCCAATATCGAGCGACTGAATGCGCGTCACGCCATCGGTTTCAACTTCCTTCATGAAGTCGGTCATCAGACGAACCTGCTGTCCGTAGGCCCGGGGGTCGAGAATGAAGGTTCCCAGGTGGTTGTGCAATCCGTTCAGTGTCAGGTGCCGGCTGCATCGGATCCGCACCGCCGCTTCATGGGCCTGGCCATTTTCCAGATTGAATCCGAATCGGCTCCAGGGTTCGGTATGACCGGTATTGAAGTTGAGCCGCAGCGTGACCGGGACCTTCCGACCGGTCTCCTGGGCAATTGTTTCGATCAGGGTCAACTCATCCAGATGATCGACATGGATATGGGCCTCCTCGGCGATGGCCCGTTCCAGGATCGGACGCGGTTTGCAGGGACCGTTGAAAAGAATCCTCTCGCCGGGAACACCAAGAAGACGGGCCTTTTCATATTCCGAACGGGAGACCACCTCGGCCCAGGATCCTTCCTGGTGCAGGATGCGGCAAATGGCGCTCGTGATGTTGGTCTTGTAGGACCATCCATGCACGACATGGGAATGATGGCGTTCCAACGCCTTTCGGATGGTGCGGATGTTGTGCCGCAAACGTTGTTCGGAGGTGATGAAAAGCGGCGAGCCGTAGAGATTGACAAGGTCGTCGATTGGAATGCCGTCGATTTCCGCCCGCGCGGTCTCGCTGCGGCGATGACCGAATTTATTGACCGTTCCATGATGAAGGGGTTGAATCATGGGCGGTTCCCAGACGGGTGGGGTCGCTTCGGGTTTGTTCATGTCATGATGCTCGATCAGGCTCGGGGGTGGCGCTGGGGGTGGGTGCCGGTGGTGGACATGGCGGCAAGTCGTTCCAGATCGACGATGACCTCCTGGGCGTGGCGGATGAACAAGGTACCGGTTCGGGGCGTTGGCGCGAATGGCAATCTTTCACCGGCCATCAACGACAGCAGTAAAGCTGGAAGATTGCGTTGGACGCCATGGCTGAGATAGATCCATGATGGAAAACGGGGGTTGAGTTCCACCAGATACAGCCGTCCATCTTCGCCGCGAAGGGCTTCCACCTCCAGGGGACCCCGCCATGTCAGATGGGTGCTCAAGGTCTGCGCCATGGCTCGAAGTTCATCGTCATCGATGGTGATTCCGGCCCAGGCCTTGCCTTTGTCGGTAATCGCCCGTTTGCGCATCATCACCGGCGCCAACAGGGTTCCGGAATCGTCGCAAACCGCCGTCAGATTGATTTCGTGTCCCGGAACAAACTGTTGTACCAGGATCGGATATCCCCACTGACCGGCGATCCGGTGCGTGACCATCCGCGCCTCGGCGGGATGATGAACCACCTGGGCGTCATAATACAGTCCCTTGATCATCAAAGGAAAAGACCAGCCAGAATCCTGGCAGGAATCGAAAAAGCCGGGATCATTGATCGCACGTGTTTCCGGAGTCGCCATACCCGTGGCTGCGCACAGGGAAGGGAGTCGATCCTTGCCACGCGCCGCCAGACTCCGGTGGCTGGGAAGAAGGGTTGCAATCCCCCAGGAGTCCAGGGCCGGCAGGAGGCGCTGAAAATTGGTCAATTCCGAATCAAGGCACGGGATGATGGCATCGATGGGGCAGAGGCCCTGGATCTCTTCGAGCCGGTCGCGCAGGGATTCCTCACCCATCGAGGGATAGGGTAGAAGATGGGATTGGTCACACGAATCATCATACAGACCGGCATCGAGCGCATCATACCCCAGGCCGATCAAACGACCGCGAAACCCGGAATATTCTCTCAGGCAGCGGGCGACCGCCATTCCCGGACCCGGATTGTCGGGGCGGGCATTCATGCCGGTGATGGCTATGGTCCAGTGACGCCAGTCGGTGGCGCGATCTCCCGATTTCATGCCAGATTCCGTGCCAATTGCCGGATGAAGCCTTCCACCGACCCCAGGGCAACTTCACGGGCGACGCCGTAACTTCGTGACAGTGCCATGGCGGTATCCTCGGCGGTAGCTCCTCCCTGGAGAAGTTCCAGCGCCATCAGTCCGGTAGCGTTGACGGTAAAGCTTTGGCCACTCTTCGGATCGAAAACGTAGCCGTTGCGGCTGATGGCCAGATTTTCCAATCGGACTGGATCCATGGGCGGCGCAAGGGTGGATGGACCGGGATTGAACATGGGATTCTCGTTGAAGGTTGCCGATTTTCAAATTCTACTTTGTCACATTCAATATTTTAATCTGCTTCATATATTGATATAATTGCATATTTTTTTATAATGCGGATAATAGAATAAATTTTAGTGACAAACGTCGTGCGGCGAGTCGGCCTTGAAGATGTTGCCAACCCAGGCGGTCAATTCGTCCAGAGTGGCAGTGGCCACTTTCCGATGGATGGATTCCGGCACCGATCCGAAACGTGCCTGAAGTAATTGGAGTAGCGCCTCGGCCTTGCCTTCCTGTTTGCCTTCCTGTTTGCCTTCCTGTTTGCCTTCCTGTCGGCCTTTCTGCGCGCCCTCGATCAACCCTGCGCCATAGGTGGATTCCACCATGCTTGCCTGGAAGTGCAGATCCTCCTGATAGCGTTCGTAGGCCAGCCGTTCCGCCTCTGGCAGGTTCAGGAGGTCGAACAGCTCCTTGGCTTTGAGTAGACCCTGCGCTGAAAACTCATCCCGGATGTCACCCGTCTTGAGAAAGTAGACCCACTCGTCCAGACTGGTCCGTGCCACTTCGTTAAAGCGGTTGACCTTGATCAGATAGAACTCCGGGAAAATTTCTTGCACGGTTTTACGGCGGAACAAACTTTTCTGCCCTTCATTGAGTTGCAGTTCGTCCTGGAGGTGCATACCGTGGAACGAAGTCGTGCCATGATAAATATAATCCATACCTTGGCCAAGATCGAAATACAAGATACTGATTGATATGATTCTTGGAATTTTTGCATAGGCATCGCCAGCCTGCAAATGCTCCGTGACCGCCTTGGACGAAGCATAGACAAGACGCTGCAGGTAGTCGTGTTCCCGTTCGAATTGCAGCTCGATCAGGATCAGTTCACCCTGGCTGGTCCTGACTTTCATATCGACGCGATTGTACTTATCGAGCGGGCCATCCTGATTGCTTTCACTTTCGAGGATTTCGAGGATTTGCACGTCGGTCATGAGCAACTCGCACAACAGCCCTTCCAGCACGTCAAAATTGGCCTTGCTGCGCAACAACCGTTTCAAGGCCCAGTCGAAGGTGATCAGACGGCGTTGTTTCATTTCCGGGACACCATGATTTCGGTAGGGTCATTGTGTGGCGCATGGTATTGCCAAGGTCATTTTCCGTTAAGGTATGCGTTTGCCTCGATATGGTTGGGAATCCGGTTGAGCACGTTCAGATAGGCCTCCCGTGCCTGTTTGGGCTGATTGAGCCACAGGTGTGCCCGGGCCATGTAGACCAGGGCGTTGGTGTCGGAGGGGTAATGGGTTGCCAGGGTGGTGGCGTGTGTCAGAAGGTCGTTCCAGAGTTTTTGTCCCTCGTCGGCGACAAGAAGACGTTGCAGAGCGGTCTGGTTGAGGTGAGACAAGGTGAGGACCGACTCGGCGAAGGCGCCTGCCTCACGATGGCGTTGCTGGGCCAGAAGGGGCAGGGTGATGCCCAACAGCGCATCGATGGAGCGGCTGTTGGCGCGGATCGCCAGACGGTAGAAATGGATGGCATCATTGTGTTTTCCCTGAAGATAATGCAACCATCCCAGGCGCAGGAGAACCAGCTCCCGATCACTGCCCCGGGTATCCTGGAGGGGCAGCAGTATTTCGGCGGCATCGGCAAATCGGGAAGCGGTTTCCAGGGTGTAGGACTTGGCGAAAATATTTGCGGTGGTTACCCCTTCACGGGAACCTCCGGATGGCGTCGTGGCGGCTCCATGGGCCTCCGGGAACTGCCATGAGAAAAGAAAACCGACAAGAGCCGTGACGAGGATCAGGGATCGGATCATGGAATCACCAGTTGAGGGAATAGGAAAGATAGAGGGAGTTGCTGCTGTATTTATCGGCGATCGATTTGTTTTCGTAGGCTTCGTGCCCCCCCATGAGAAGGAGGCGCGCCTGAGTGCCGATGCGCCATTCCAGTCCCAGCGATGCCCCTCCCTGATGGGCATCGGCCAGATTATAGACCGAAGCCCCATCAAGATCGACACCGAAGATTTTCTCTCCCACCATGCCGCCAACTTTCAGGTTGTCGAGTCGCAGAAGGTTGTCCGGGCCAAACCAGTGATTCCATTTGATGTCCAGGGCCTGGGCATCTTCGAGACCCTGGGCGCGGGTGGGGTTGGAGACATCGATCAAGGTGGGTCTCAGCGAGATCCAGTCCAATTTTTCGTTGAAGGCCATGCCAATTGCGGGTGATACCTGCCAAACTTCAAGGTCTCCGTAATAATCGCTGAAGGCAACGGCGGCTTCTACATGCCAGGTCTGATCGAACGGTGTGAAGGAAATGACGGGGGCTGCGACCTTGACATCATCGGTGTCATGGGTTGCGTCGTCATTGTCGATCAGATGTCCATCGAGGCGGACGCCCAGGCGACCATGCCACAAGTCGGGCGTCAGGTTGATGCGGGCGCTGGCGAAGAACGCATCCTGCTCGATGTCCTGGGTCGGGGAGACGAATGTGACCGAGGTATGATTGTATCCCAGGGTCATGCCGTAGCGTTCGAACCAGTCGGTGGAGAAAAACAATCCTTCACTGAGGAAGCGTTCCCGCATACTCGAACCCGAGTAATCACCCGCCACTCCCTGGACCGTGAATCCGGGATACCAGTTTTTTTCGCCGGAGTTTCCTTCCCTCGCCATCAATGACCATGAGGAAAGAAAACAGAAGAGGGTCAGGGTGACCGGGAAGCATGAAGGATGGCGCACGGGAAAAACTCCGATCCGTAAAAAGTGAACACCGATGGCGGTTCCATCCGCCCCGTGTCCGTATGAGCGGTTTTTGTGTCGGGTGATGGTGGATCCGCTTAAGTCCTCGGATACGTCACTATAATTTCAAATGATGGCTATATCAAGCAATCATGTCGTCTGGGCAAGGGTTGCCATAGGGGCGTCGGGTCCTGGGGCGGGAGGGGCTGGGGATATGGTTTGGGGATGGAGGAGGGGGTGAATGATGGTCCACGCATGATCGAGGACCCGTCGATAGCCTGCTTCATTGGGGTGGATATTGTCCCATTGATTGAACCTGGGATTTTCAAAGATCCCTTCGAGGAAAAAGGGGATCCGGTGGATTGGATGCCTTTCGGCCAGAGCGGGGACGATCGCGGCGAATTCTTGTCGTTTTTTCCGGGGAAAATCGCTGGGAAGTTCGAGCCCTCCCAGAACGACCGGGATGAGACGCGGCTGTAATTTCTGGATGATGCGTTCCATAGTGTCGTGGATGACCTCCATCGAAACGCCCATGAAGGCATCGTTCAGACCGATGGTGACGATGGCCATGGCGATGGGGGTGCGCAGCAGAGGGTCCAGGCGCCGCAACACGCCCTGGGTGGTGTCTCCCGATATTCCGGCGTTGATGACCCGATGGGGAAATTCGAACTCGATCAAACGCCGTTGCAACAACGCAGGATACGAATGTTCCCGGGAAACGCCAAACCCTTCGGTAAGACTGTCGCCGAGGCAGAGGATGAACAGGGGCGTGGTTGGATTCATGGCATGGCCGGGGGGCGTTTTGGACTGGGATGAAAAAAAATGGCCTATTGTGGGGCCGCCTTTTTCATCAAAATACTGCCATCGACGGTATTGAAAATCACTTTTCGGCTTTGCGTGCCGCCAATATCGGAAGCGGCGATCGGAATCCGCGCCTGGGCCAGATAGTCCCGGGCGACCTCGATGTTGCGTTCGCCGACATTGAGTAAACCGCTGGAACTCTGGATGACGGCGGCCCCGCCGAACACCTTGGCAATCAGATTGCGTTGCTGGCAACCGATCTCCAACAGGTTTTCGATCAATTTCTCGATGGCGATGTTGCCGAACTTGGGCGAGGGGAGCCCGTCGCCGTTCCAGAGTGGCAGTTTATAGTGGTTCATTCCGCCTTTCTTCAGGGTTCGGTCCCACAGGCAGACGGCAATGCACGACCCGAGAACGGTGGTGATGATGTAGTCGCCATTTTTCGCGAACAGGGCCCCGGGCAATAAAAACGGCTTGTTGTCTTTGTCCCCGCTTTGCATGACTAGAAAGCCTTGACCTCTTCGTCGTCAAAAAAGAATTCATTGCCATCGACGGAAAAGGCATCCGCTTCCGTGTTGGTTTCCACTTCAGGGATTGAAATGGAAAAGATGGTACCTTTGCCTTTGGCGACCGAATCCACCGTGATGTTGCCCTCCATCATTTCCACCAGGGCCTGGACGATGCTCAAGCCCAGACCATGCCCCTTGTGACTTTTGCGCGCCCCTGATTCCAGTTGGACGAACCGGTCGAAAATGGTGTGTATTTTTTCGGGATCGATACCGGGTCCGGTGTCGCCAACGGTGACGTTCAGGCGACCGTTGACGATGTGGGCGTTGATGTCGATGGCGCCGTTCTCATGGTTGAATTCAACGGCGTTGGACACAAGATTGCTGAGAATCAGGCTGAGTTTCTCGGTATCGGTCTTGAAAAGAAGCGGTTGGTTTTCATCCTCCTGATCGGGAACCGTGACCGAAAGATTCTTGTCGGCGATCAGGTGCTTGAAGGAATCGATGCTGTCGCGGACGAGGGTGCCGACATCGGTCAGGGAAATCTGCAATTGGGTTTCGCCCGATTCCATTTCGGCGGCGGCGAAAATGTTGCGTAATTGAAAGTCGAGGCTGAAGGCCTCGGAATGGATCGATGTGGCGATGGACTGAATCAGTTCCTCGGGAATGGCCCCTGATTTGAGTTGTTCGGAAAGCCCCAGGATCGAGGTTAGAGGGTTGTTGATCTCATTCTTCATATGAGATATAAAGTTGCTTTTGATCTGTTCCGAGGCTTGAAGTTTTTTATTGACCTCTTCCAGTTTGCTGGTCACCATCTTGACGTCATAAAGGGCCTGCTTGGTGGCATCGAATCGTTTTTTCAGTTCCTGGATGAGTTCTTCGTCCGACAATCTGGCCATTGTGTTCGCTCCCGAAGTTGGCCTGCCCTGGTATGTTGGGACGCATGCTACATGATGCGGTTTCGACAATCCATGGATGATTTTTTCGTTGAAAAAAAATGAAATCGATGATCATAATCATCGACGAGGATAAAAATTTATGAACGGAGGCTGGTGACGATCATGGTTGTCAAGATCATATCGGGAGGTCAGACCGGGGTGGACCGTGCGGCGTTGGATTTCGCCATGGCAAGGGGGCTCACGGCGGGTGGATGGTGTCCGAAGGGGCGACGGGCGGAGGATGGGGTCATTCCCCGACACTATCCCTTGATGGAAACTCATCGGGAAGATTATCCGTATCGTACCATTCTCAACGTCAAGGATTCGGACGGGACGCTGATTCTGTTCACCGGGACGTTGCGTGGTGGCAGCGCTCTGACCGATCGGTTCGCCCGGGAAAACAAGGTTCCCTGCCTGTCGATCGATCTTTCCGGGGAACACGATCCTTCCCTGGTCGCGGACTGGGTCTGTACAAACCGCATCCAGGTGCTTAACATCGCCGGACCTCGGGAAAGCGAGAACCGGGGGATTCATGGGGCAGCATTTCGGTTTCTCGATTGTTGGTGGCGGCGTCAAACCGATAAACTTGCCGTCACCGCCATCGGGTTTCCCCGACCGGTGGGCAATGAGGGTGCGATTGCCCGGACCAAAGACCACATTTCCTTGTTTTTTTCCCGTTGATCCATTAGTGTGCCCCTCATTGTCGGTTCATCACCCATTTCGACAGACAACGGGAGTGGTTCATGGAAAAAGCCTCGGCAGCGGAAGTTACGGGCTCCTGCGCCGCCTTGGAGGAGAACGCCACCGCGTTTTTTCCCGATTCGGCCCGTTCATCCGCCGCCACCAGGGACTTCTCTTCTTTTTCCTCCAGGGTCGATCCCGACATCCCGGCGTATCTCCAGGAAACCTACTGGTGGGCCTATCTGCATCCGGTCGGCGTCCGTGTCTTCGAACGACAGTGGATCGTCAACTTCATTCTGTGGGGTAACTTTGCCCGCCTTCGCGACGAGGTTTTGCGTGAACTGGGTGGAACCATTTCCGGGCGCATCCTTCAGGTCGCCTGCGTTTATGGCGATTTCACCCCTTCGGTGGCGGCCAGACTCGCCTCCGGCAGCCGTTTCGATGTCGTCGATGTCGCCCCGGTGCAACTGGAGAATGTCGCCAAAAAGCTCCACTCCTTCACCAATGTCACGCTTCATCGTCAGGATTCGACCCGACTTGAATTCGAAGAGGGACTGTTCGACCATGTGGTGGTGTTCTTTCTTCTTCATGAACAGCCTATGGAAGCACGCAGAGAAACGGTTCGGGAGGCGCTGCGGGTTGCCAAACCGGGGGGGAAGGTGATCTTTACCGACTACCATCGACCCGGACCGCTCAATCCGTTTCGCTACATCATGACTCCGGTCCTCCTGACCCTGGAACCTTTTGCCATGGATCTGTGGCAGCACGAAATCATCGACTGGATTCCCGAGGGGATGACTGTCCGATCGGTGCGCAAGGAATTGTTCTTCGGAGGACTCTACCAGAAAGTGGTCATCACCCGCTAGTATTGGAGGGAACCATGGCAAGAACCGCCAGCGTCTATGTGGGCAAGGAAATCGGCGACTATGGCTTTGGTGGAGGCCATCCTTTCGGGCCCCACCGCATGGAGGCGTTCTGGTCCGAGGCGAAGACTCAGGGTTTGGATCGCAGGGCCCTGGTGCAGCGTCCGGTTCTGGCGGGTCGGGAGCTGCTGGAAAAGTTTCATACCAGGGAATATGTCGATCTGGTCGAGGAACGGTCCAAGACCGGCGAGGGATACCTTGATTACGGCGACACTCCGGCCTTTCCGGGCATCTTCGAGGCCGCCTCCCATGTGGTTGGGTGTACCGTCGATGCCACCCGGCGAATCATGAGGGGGGAGTTTTCGAGCGCCTTCATCCCGATTGCCGGACTGCACCACGCCCGTCGCGATCGGGCGGGCGGGTTTTGCGTTTTCAACGATGTCGGGGTTGCCATCCACTGTCTTCGTGACGAATTCGGAATCCGGAAAATTGCTTATGTCGATATCGACGCCCATCATGGCGATGGAGTGTTCTACGGTTTCGAATCCGATCCCGATCTCCTGATCGTCGATCTCCATCAGGATGGGCGTTCCCTTTATCCGGGGACCGGGCATGCCCATGAGACGGGAAAAGGGGCAGCGGCGGGGACCAAGATGAACATTCCACTCCCTCCGGGTACGGGCGACACCCTGTTCTTCCAGTCCTGGCCCAAGGTGGCTCAGTTTCTGACCGATGGAAAACCGGAGTTTATTTTCTTTCAATGTGGTGCCGACTCCATTGCCGGCGACCCGATTACCAACATGCGCCTTTCTCCCACGGCCCATTATCATGTCGCCTTGCGGTTGGCGCAGATTGCCGAGGCCCTTGGTCATGGCCGGATTGTGGGGGTGGGTGGAGGAGGTTACAATTCGGTCAATATCGGTCATGGATGGTGTGGGGTTCTTCGGGCGTTCATCGAGCACGCCGAATCGGGAAAAACAGCTTGAGTCCACGAGTCACAATCCAATGAACCGGGTGCGACGACGGTCGGGTGCAAGGGTATGACATCGCAATCTTCAACACGATCGGAGCGGTTGATCTGGGATGAAAACCTTCTCATCGGCATTCAGATGCCTGATCGGGATCACGAACAGATTGTTTTCTTGATCAATCGGGTCCTGGATGCCATGGCCGAATCCAGGCCCCAGAGTGAACTGTCCCATATCCTCGATTCATTGATCGCCTTTGCCCAGGAACATTTCCGCAGGGAAGAGGAACTCATGGAACGGTATGGTTATCCGGAACTTCAGCCTCATCGGGAGGTGCATCGCTTCCTGGAGAAGAAAATCATGGCCTACAAGACCGATTTCCTGACCGGTGGCGCCGAATTCGGTTTGGCGGCGGAGTTGATGAAGGATTGGATCGTGCTGCACATTCAGGGGGTCGATCGGAAATACAGTCGCTTTCTGTTGGCCAGGGGGGTCGTATGATGTGTTTTGCCGCCGATGATGCGGTCGGTTCTCCGGGATGTCGAGGTCGGAATGGGAGGGATGGCCATCCTTCGCGGAGACAGGTCCATTCCGGTTTGGGATCTTGAGCGACGATGACCGACATGATTCCCGGAGAGCAACCGATTTTTCTGCCCGTCCTGTCGGCGCAAAGGCCGGCCCCTGGAATGGTGGTTCTTGTCGGCGCGGGTCCGGGTGATCCGGAACTCCTGACTCTGGCTGCCTTTCGTGTTTTGCAACAAGCGGATGTCGTGGTCTATGACGCCCTTGTTTCTCCCGAAATCCTGGCGTTGATTCCACCAGAAACCGAACAGATGTACGTCGGCAAGCGGGGGGGGGTCCCCTCGATGAGTCAGGAGGAAATCAGCCGTCTCCTGGTACGCCTGGCGCGTGAAAATCGGCGTGTCGTTCGCCTCAAGGGGGGCGATCCGTTCGTTTTCGGACGGGGCGGTGAGGAAGCCTGTCATCTGGTGGCGCAGGGGATTGCGTTTCGCGTGGTTCCCGGCCTGACTTCCGGGGTGGCCGGGCCTGCCTATGCGGGAATTCCCATTACCCATCGTGATGTCAATGCCCATGTGGCCTTCATCACCGGTCATGAATCCAGGGAGCATCATCCCGCAATCGACGAGGATGGACATGTCAGCAGGATCGACTGGGAAGGGGTGGCGCGCACTTTTCCCGTCATGGTCTTGTACATGGCCATCAAAAACCTTCCCCTGGTGACCCAGCGGCTGGTGGCGGCGGGTCGTTCCGAGGATACGCCCATTGCCTTGATTCGCTGGGCTACCACCGTGCGGCAACAAACCCTGGTTTCAACCTTGGGGCGGGTGGTTGCGGACATCGCCAGACTCAATATCCGTCCGCCGGCCATCATTGTCATCGGCAAGGTGGTCGATTACCGTTCCCTGCTTGCCTGGTTTCCCGACGAATCCCTCGATGTCGAGGAAAATAGATCTTACGATTATTGGAAGAAAAAAGAAGGCTGATTCTGCTTTGTCACATTCATTGAGAGAACTGAATTTCCGTCATATGTCAAGCCTCGAAAACCTTGAACATTGAGTTGCAGCAAATTTAACGCCACACGGAAATAGGGGCGCAAAAAAGCCGCCATGGCGATTGAGGGCGGTTGTCCGTCATGCGGATTGTGGAGATTACGAATCTCTGGTCCCGACCGCCATGCCTGATGGCTGGTGAATGTCAAACGAAAATTTTCGCGAATCTGGATTTGGTTGTGGTATGCTGATTTCGACATCAATGCTGTCTGGAGATTCGGTCATGACCGCCATCACTTTTGACACGCTCAAATATGCCAACCGCCTCAAGGCTGCCGGTTTTGAATCCAGACAGGCTGAAGCCCTGGCGGATGCCCAGGCAGAAGTCAACGAAAAAGCCATGGGCGAATTGGTGACGAAGGAATATCTTGATGCCAGGTTGGAAAAAGATCTTTCTCCCATTCGCACCGATTTGGCGGTCATCAAGTGGATGTTGGCATTGATCATCATCGTGACGGTTCTTCCGGCCTTGAGATCGCTGCTCGGATAAAAATAGACGTTCATGCGCGGTCTCCTTTTTTGCAAGAGGCCTCTGCGGAACTCATGAACATGAACAGCGATTGAACTTTTTTGGGGAAGTTGGCAGGGATGGCGGGGACTGGTTGTTTGACAGTCTCCGCCTTTCGCGTTGATGGATACGGGATTTGGTACTTGTCGGTCTTGCGGATCGACGGCAGGACTTCGGACATGACCCATTTTCGAAAGCAGTGAGGGACCGTGCCCTGGGTGGTCTTGACCTGCTCCTTTTGCGGAAATTGCCGGAGCGTGAACACTTCTTGGCGTTGCGGGGTCAGGTCCTGCAATAATCAAGCTTTCATACGGTTTGCATCATGAGCGCGAGCAACATAGCCTGGGATCGACCCCAGAGGGACTTCGTCGATCTGTCCAGGACTCAAATAGGCCTTGGCGTATTCCAGATAGATTTTCCGATCCATGAATACCTGGAAAAGATCGGGGTCGATATGGCCACTTTTTTTCATGAAACCGAGAATCTTCAGGGATTCGGAAAGGGTCTTGGCTGGTTTGTAGGGACGATCCGCGGCAGTCAGTGCCTCGAAAATATCGGCGATGGCCATGATGCGCGCCCCGATGGACATCTGCTCCCGCTTCAAACCTTCGGGATAGCCGGTGCCGTTCATGGTTTCGTGGTGCGAACCGGCCATCTCCGGAACATGGCGCAAATGCTTGGGAAAGGGGAGTGCGGACAACATTTTTTTGGTGACGACGACATGATGGTTGATGACCCGCCGTTGCTCCTGGGTGAGTGTCCCCCGCGGTATGGAAAGATTATACAACTCGTCTGCATCAAATAATGGTTGTCGCACCCCGGAGCCATCGGTCCACCAGTACTTTTTGCCGATCTCACGCAGCCGCTCCAGGCGTTGCTCGGTCATGAAATCCTCACCCTTGTTGACTTTCCTGATGAACTCGATATCCTCCTCCAGTTGCCGCAACCGTTGGTCCAGATCCGGTGTTTCCTGTTCCGATTCGGATGAACCGCTTCCCTCCGTTGCGGACGTTTTTTTCTTTAATTGTTCGATTTCCCATTCCTTCCGCACCAGTTCCATGCGCAACTCCACCATGCGGATCCGATCGACGATGGTTTCCAGTTTTGTCGTTTTGTCCACGACATGTTCCGGAGTCACCACCTTGCCGCAATCGTGCATCCAGGCCGCCATGCGGATTTCGTTCATTTCCTCGGTGGTGGGATCGAAATGTTTCAAATCGCCAAGATCACTCTCCTTGGCGGCCCGTGCCAACATTTCGGCGATCACCGGAACTTTCTCGCAATGGCGAGCGGTGTACGGGGATTTGTCGTCAATGGCGCTGGCGATGGTCTGGATGAAGGATTCAAAAAGTTTTTCCAGATCGCTGATCAACGTGCGGTTGGTCATGGCCATGGCCGCCTGGGAGGCCAGTGATTCGGCAATTCTTTGATCGGTCGTCCCGAAAGGGACAATCTGCCTGGTTTTACCATCGGTGGCATTGATCAATTGCAGGACGCCGATGACCTCGTTGTCATGGTTTTTGAGTGGCACGGTCAGAAATGAAATCGATCGATATCCGTTATTTCGATCGAACGCACGGGTCCCGGAAAAATCATAACCCTCCGCTTCATAGGCGTTGGGAATGTTGATCGTCGTCCCTTGAAGCACCGCGGATGGCGCCACCATTTCCAAGTTGGGCACGCCGTCGGAGTAGAGTGGAATTTCGGGAAACCCGATTTCGATTCCCGTGGTGCCTCCCTTGGCGATGTTGAGCGAATCGGTGCGGATGATCTCGAATTTCAGGGTATTGCGTTCGGTCACAGTGTAGAGGGTTCCCGCGTCGGCACGGGTCAGTTCTTTGGCCCCGACGAGCACCTCTTCCAGAAGCTTTGGAAAATTTTTTTCCGCCGAAAGGGCAATCCCCAGTTGGTTGAGCTTCTCCACCCGGGCAAGATAGTCTTCGACGTTCTCGGAATTTTGTTTCATCAGGGGTTCATCCATACCCGAACCTTCACCCATGACCGGGATTCCCATGCGCAAACTTTCTTTCATCATCGAGGTTGCCATGAAACCACACCGCCCTCAGGGGACGCACCGCCGCAAATGGGGTTCGATTTCCGCGGCGAGGGTTTCAAGGTCTTCATTTTTGCGCACAAAATCCTCGGCGCCCGCGCGAAAGACAAAATCCATGGCCGCTTCCGGGTCCACGGAGGACAACATGAGAATATAGGAATCGGGAAATTCCTTCTTGATGATCTTGGAGGCATCGATTCCGTCCATCTCCGGCATTTCAATATCGGTCAGAAGCATGTCGGGTTTGTGTTTTCGATACAGTTCCACCCCTTCCTTGCCGTTGGCGCCCTGGGCCACCACATGGGCATCCAGATTTTCCAGAACCATCTGCACCATGTCACGAATGGTTTCACTGTCATCGACGATCAGGACCCTTGGTTTTGCGGACATGCTTCATCTCCTTGTAGTATTGTAGATCAATCAAACAGAAAAGAGTCTCGATCCTGATCCTGATTTCGCAGCGATACTACCTTGTTCTGACACATATCGCAATTGAAGGATCATTCACCAAACTCCAAAAGGCTTTGTACCGTATCCAGGAGACTGAATTCATCGAAGGCCCCTTTGACGATATAGGCATTGGCACCAACGCGGATACCGCGCTGTTTGTCCTCCTCGCGATCCCTGGAAGTGACGATGACGATGGGGGTATACCGGTGCATGTCCATGGAGCGCAGTTTTTCGGTCAGGGAAAAGCCGTCCATGCGGGGCATTTCCACATCGGTGACGATCAGGTCGAAGGGAAACTGGCTGGCCATGTCCAACCCCTCCTGACCATCCTTGGCCAGACTGACGTGGTAATCCTTGGACTCCAGGATGTCCTTTTCCAGTTCACGGGTGTTCATGGAATCATCCACCACCAGGATTCGCCGGCGCGTTTCGTCGCCCAACCGCGATGCCAGCGAACGTCCAACGGGCAAGCGGCTCTGATGGAGACGCTTGGCCATCTGGACGATGGTGGCGGAATCGAGCACCATCACGATCTGATTGTTGCCCGAGATCATCGCCCCGGTTACCAGGGGATTGTCCTGCATGATCTGGGGCATCGGTTTGAGAACCATGACGTCTTCGTCCAGAATTCTGTCCACCACGAGGCCGAGTGTCTCGATTCCGTTGGAGACGATGAGGATATCCAGTCGGACCATGTCTTCCCAGGGCCGCGCCGGCAGTTCCAGAAGCTCTGCCAGGCGGATGACCGGGACCACCTGGTGGCGCAGACGGATCGCCCGTCGTCCCACTACCTGAATCACGTCTCCGGCCTCGAAACGGGCCACTTCCAGGATCGAGCCGGAAGACATCGCATAAGGCCGCTGCGCCACCTCGAACTGCAACACCCTGAGGGTCGCCATCGAAAGGGGCAGGCGCAACGTGAATCGTGTCCCCCGTCCTTCTTCCGATTCCACCTCGATGGCGCCCCCCAGAACATCGACAATGTTCTTGTGGACCACATCCATGCCCACGCCACGTCCCGAAAAGTCGGTGATGATCTGGCTGGTGGAGAGTCCAGGATGGAAAATCAGTTTGAGAATTTCCGAACGCGGTCTGGACTCCAATTCCTCCGCCTTCATCAAACCTTTCTGCAACGCTTTTTCCTTGAGCCGCGCCACGGCGATTCCGGGTCCGTCGTCGGACAACTCGATGACCACGCTGTTGCCTTGTGGCCATGCCCGCAGGGTCACCGTTCCCGTGTCCGGTTTGCCGGCCAGAATACGGTTTTCCGGCGTTTCCATGCCATGATCGAGGCTGTTTCGCAACATGTGAACCAGGGGATCGCCAATGGTCTCGATGATGTAGCGATCCAGCTCGGTATCTCCCCCCTGAATATTGAGTCGCACTTTCTTCTTCAATGCCCGGGCGGCATCGCGGACCAGCCGTGGGAAGGTTTCGAACAGGGAAGAGAGCGGCAACATCCTTAATTTCAGGGAACGATCCTGCAACTCCATGGTCAACAGGTCCAATCGATCCGCATCCTCGACCAGCAAGGCGCGCACCCGGTCCAGCATTTCGGCAAGTTCCCGGGCTTTCTGCTGAATTTGTTCGTGGCGAACGCTTCCCGCCCTGTCCGATACCATGGCGGTGAATGTCCCATCGAGGTCGGTGTGGATGTGCTGCGCCAGGGATACCGCCTGGGCCAGTCCCGACAATCGCGCCTTGATCCGGCTGCGAAAAGTGATCATCCCGCCACCGATCTTGATCAACTCGTCCAATTGCGACGCATCCAGACGGATCGTCTCCGTCGATTCTCCTCCTTTTCCTTTCGTGCGCGGCGGCGGCGGTCCCTTGGGCCCTTCGGATGGTGCCGGTTTGGGCCCGTCCTCGGACGACCGGGCTGGTTCCTTGTTGTGCGTGTCGGATTGATCGAATGCGTCCGGAATTCTTTGAGCGTCGGGTGCATCGATTTTTTCGACTTCCGGGGATTGTGCTACCGATGGAGCTGCGGGAGAACCGGGTCGTTCTTCATTTTTGACCGTCTCTTCAGGCGGGAGAACCTCCGGGGGGCGATCGCGATCCGGCTTTTCCGTGGTGGGCTGTGCCGATGGTTGATGGGATGGACGAGCGTTGATCTGTTCGAAGACCTCCGCCAGTCTCCGGGTCAACGATTCATCGATGGAGGCCAGCGGTGATCCAGTCGCCGCGGCCTCGACCTGGTCGGCGATCCAGTCGATTCCCCGATAGAGCAATTCCGCCACTTCCGTATCCACCGTCATGCGGCCTTCACGCAGCAGGCCGAAAATGTTTTCCATGCCGTGGGCCATTTCGGATATGGTGGTCAGCTTCAGCATCCGGGAGGTCCCCTTGATGGTGTGGGCCGAACGAAATACCGAATTGATCCGTTCCGCATCGTTGTCACCCTGTTCCAGGGCGGCGATGCCTTTGTTGATGTTCTCGATATGCTCCCGTGCTTCGGCGACAAAGCGTTTGATGAATTTGGACATGTCCAGGGCCATGGCCGCGTTTCTCCTCCCCGTGTCAGGTACGTTCAGGTCCAGGGGTAGCGGGCGATTGCACCCGAATCCGGCATAAATGAATGAGTTCTTCTTCCGACAAACTCAAGGGATGGAAAGGCAGTCCGGTTTCGCCGATGCCGAACTTTGCAAGGCGGGACAGGGCGGTTTGATACGATCGTTTGGCCATCGGCAACAGTCCCAGGGCAGTGAATGCCTCGCCCATGAAAAAATGCGGTGTCCATATTTTTGCATCGGCATAGGCCGCCTTGCGAAAATGGGTGATCATTCCGTCGTAGTCACCATCGTGCCGGTCCGCAAGTCCCATGATCAAATGGCTTTCCACCGCCAGGGCATCGATCTTCTGCATGTCGCGACAGTATTGTCGGGCTTCGGCAAAACGGTTTTGCCGTAACAATTGGCCAGCTTTCAGTCCAATTGTTTTCATGGGATCCCCCGGTGTGGTGGATGCCGGTGTTCCGTCGTTCATGGACGGGGCGACCGTTTCGCGATTGACGGGAATGGGAGCGGGCGGCGTCGCCGGAGTCGGGCTGGCGCGGCGCTCTTCCTTCTGGAAAAACAAAATCGAATTCCATTCCTGGCGCGCCAGGCCATGGCCGCCACCTTCGAGAAATTGGTTGTGGCTGAAGATTTCCGTGGCGCTTACCACCAGGGCCCCTCCAGGTCGCAGGAGTCCCGCCAGACGATGAAAGATCCGTTTCTGGGTGGGTTTGTCGAAATAGATGGAAACATTGCGATAATAAATCGCGTCCAGGTTGTTCAACGCTTCGGGAACAAGGTTTCCGGCAAGATTCACCTGGTGAAAGTCGACCCGATTGCGAATGGAATCGATCACTTGATGACGACCGTCACCGAGGGGGGTGAAAAACCGCTTGCGGATTTCAGGATCCAGACCGCGAAAGGCATACTCGTTGTAGATTCCCTCGCGGGCCCGGGCCAGGATGACAGGATCGATGTCGCAACCCATGACCTCCACATTGGCAAAGGCGTCCATTCCCAGGCCCCGCACCAATTCCATGGCGATGGAGTAGGGTTCATCGCCGCTGGAACAACCGGCACTGAGAATCCTGAACCGTCCCTGGCCACGCCGCCGCGGATACAGCAATCGCGACAAGAGTTCCAGCTGCCCTGCCTCACGAAAGAAATAGGATTCGTTGACCGTGAGCAGCGCGGTAAGCTGGTCCAGTTCTCCGGCCTTGTTTTCCAGGATGTTTTTGTAATGATCCCATGATTTGCACCGGGTGGCGACCAGGCGTTCCTTGAGCCCGGTGACCAACAGGGTTTCCCTGTTGCCGACAAAGATCAGGCCGCATTTTTCCTTCAGGTAACGTTTGAAGTGCTCCAGGCGTTCCGGCCCCAGGTTTTCGAGTTTCCGATTCAGAGGGGCCATTTTCCGTACACCTGTTTGATGACAAGCATGCCCAATTGCTCCGGGGTTCCCACAGCGTCGATCAATTTTTTCTCGATGGCGGTTCCCGGCATGCTGAAGACCATCGAACTTTCCCGGTCCTGTGCCAGGGTGTATCCACCCGCGTTCTTGATGGCGGCAATTCCCGCGACGCCATCCTGTCCCATACCGGTCAGGATGACTCCGATGGCCTGGGAACCGTATACCCGGGCCGCGGAACTCAGAAGCCGGTCGCAAGAGGGGGTATAAACATCGTCGGTTCTTCTTGGTGACAAGACAATCACTCCCTTGTCTCTGATCTCCATGTTTCCGGTTGCCGGAGCGAGATGGATGGTTCCCGGGGTGACCCGGGTTCCATGTTCCACGACCGCCACATCAAGTCGGGTGGCGCGACGGAGCCATGTTTCCAGACCGTCGATGTAGTCGGGATGGATATGTTGGGCGATCAGTACCGGATGACGGAAATCGCCGGGCAGCGCCGCGAGGAAGGTGACCAACGCCTTGGGACCGCCCGTGGAACTGGCAATGGCCAGGACTCCGGGAGGTTGGTTGCCGGCTTCTTTCGCGGTCGTCTCCGACTTTTGCGGCGTGGGAGGGGGCCAACCTGGAGCGGCGTGGCGGTCGTTCCATGTTCGGGAAGCTGTTACCAATCGTTCGATGAAACTGTCGCCATGGACCCGTGAAGCTTCGATCACTTCCCAGGCGCCGCGTTTCTTGGCCTGAATGCAGGTATCGTCGTTGATGGAGGAACACAAGGCCATCAACGGCAATTTGAATCGTTCCACCAGCAGGGTGATGGTCTCCAGGCCAGCCATCGCCTGTTGGTCGAGGTTGACCAACAGGACATCCGGGCGAACCCGAAGGGCCGTTTCCACCGCATCGGTCCCATACCCTGATTGCCAGACATGGACGATCCGGGGGGACCGGGTCAGGAATTGTGCCAGGGAGACGCTGCCGCCCACCAGATGTACCTGAATGGCGACCGATTTTCCTTGAACGACCACTTTTGGTTCCTCGGAGCGTCCCGGAATCGCCGCTTCGACCTTGACTGCGGATGGCAACGCCGTCGATTGGGCTTCTTGGAAGGCATCGTGAATCATCCGTGCCAGATTTTTGCACGCAGCGACGGAGAACAACTCTTCCCTTTCGAACACTGCCAGGGCCCCCGCATCCATGGCGCGTCGCGATGCCTCCGGATCACCGGCCACAGCCATGGCAATGAAGGGAAGGGATCTTTGATGCAGTTGGTCGATGACCTGGAATCCGGCGGGATTGAGGTCGTCCACCTCGACAATGACCAGATCCGGTGATCCTTCCAAGGCCTGCCGCAAGACATTCGGCCTGAAATCGACCCAGTCCGCCCCGACAAAGTCCGGCGATTCCGTGAGAACGTTGCCAAGTTTCTCACCGAAGAAACGGTCGTCGCAGACGATTACCACCCAGATGGAAGCCATGTCGCCAATCTCGACCCGAATTTTGTCCCTGGATGTGGTCCAAACCCCTTATTCATCCAATTTCTCATTGATGAACCGGCCATATTGTTTATCCACCTTCATGATGTGGCTGATCAGCCAGTTGCGCAGAAAACCCAACAAGGCGTTGGCCACGGACAGATCTCCCTTGTCCACCTGTTCGATGAAGGCGACAACCCGCTCGATCACCTTCTTGTGTTTGTCCTTGTGGCTGGCGGCATCGGGATAACCGGCGGAGGTGAACAATTCTTCCTCCTGATTGAAGTGAAACAAGGTATATTCCCTGATTTCCGGGAGGACCAGTTTTACCCCTTCTTCCGCACGACCGCTTTGGATCTTGCCGGCCAGAAGGTTGATGAGTTCAACGAGCCGCTTGTGTTGTTTGTCCATTTCCCGGATTCCGACGCTAAGGTTGTCGTTCCAGGGAAAGAAATCGTTGCTGGAGCTGATGGTGCCCTCCAGGCGGGTACTGCCGTCGAGTTGGAAGAAGGCGATGGAATTTTGCAATTCCGAGGCGCTGTCGGAAAGGGCCGAAGCGGAAGTTCTCATGGTGGTGGCGGCGCTGACGTTGCTGCGGATGACCTGATCGAGCTGTTGGACGGCGATGTTGATTTGTTCGAGCCCCTGGCTTTGTTCACGGGAGGCGATGGAAATCATCCGCACCAGTTCGGCGGTGTGCTGGATGTCGGGAACGAGTTTCTGGAGACTGCGTCCCGCCTTGACCGCGACCTCGACGCTGGAGGTCGAAAGAGCGGTGATCTTGGCGGCGGCGGATTGACTGCGTTCGGCCAATTTGCGCACCTCCGAGGCCACGACGGCGAACCCCCTGCCATATTCTCCGGCGCGGGTCGCTTCAAGGGAGGCGTTGAGGGAGAGAAGGCTGGTCTGGTGGGCGATTTCGTCGATGATGGAGATTTCCTCGGCGATTTGCTTCATGACATCGACGGTTTCGGAGACGGCCTGGCCGCTGACCACTGCTTCATTGGCCGAGGCCCTGGCGATTTCTTCGGTACTTTGGGCGTTTTCGGTGGTTTTTTGAATGTTGACGGTCATCTGCTCCATGGAGGCGGCGGTTTGGGTGATGGAGGCGGCCTGTTGGATGGCGCCATCGGAAACCGTCTGGGAATTGCGGTTGATGCGGTCGCTTTCCTCGACGATGCGACGGCTGATCTGAATGACCGAACCGACCGATTCACGGAGGTTTTCCACCATGTTGCCCATGGCGGCGAAGATGCCCGTGGCGGCGCCATCGCTCCTGAAACTGGAGAGATCGCCACCGGCAAGGCGATCGACATAACGTACCACCGCTTCCGGCTCGCCGCCGAGTTGCGTGACCAGGTATTTTTGCAGATCGTGGAGCGATTTGTAGACCCCCTCGGAGTGTTCATCGACCGCCATGCGGACGGAAAAATTGCCCATGGACATCTGTTCCGCCACCATCATCACTTCCGGCGGTTCCGCTCCCAACTGGCGGCGGACGTTGGCGAGCACCATCAGTCCCAGGATCAGCGTGACTCCGACGATCAAGACCGTGAAAACCAGGTAGGCGATGGAGGCGAACGAGGCCTCATTACGCAGAAGGTTGGCCGTGCTTGCCAGATCCTGAACGACCTGGAGTTCAATTTCCTTGAGCAGGTTGATTCGATGCGTCATGGTGTCGAACCAGTATACCGGATCGACCCCGAATCCTCCCGATTCCATCTTCTCGATGGCATTGTTGCGCATCCGTTTGATTTCTTCCATCGCTTCGCCGGAAAGCTTGTTGCGAAACAGGGTGGCCTGATCTTCCCTGGCGAATGAGAGAAAAATTTCGTCATAGATTCCTTGTTCCGCCATCAGGGTCATGAACCTGGTGCGCATGGCCTTGGGAAAAGTGTCGCCGGCAAAGACGCTGCCGAGAAGGGCCCGTTCCAGACCGGCGCGTTCCTTGCTGTTGAGCAGATTCAGGTAGGCAGTGGTCTGGGCCATCATCTGGGGGTGGGTGGCGGTGACGACGATTTTTTTCAGGAGGTCCATCAACGACTGGTTCAAACCGGTGTAGAAGTCGATGGCGGCATCGATATCCATCTTGCCGCTGTCCACCTGCCAGCGAATGTCGTTGAGGCGATCGATCTTTTCGAGTCCTTTCTTTGTCAGATCCTCGAAATCGGCGTTGGTGACCATGGGGTTCTGGGTGCGCAGGAAGTCTCTGAACTTGAGCGTTTCGGTGTTGGTCAATTCCCGTTGTTTGATCAGGTCATCCTTGAATTTGGCCCCTTTGCTTCCCTGGAAGCCGGCGGTCATGCCCCGTTCCTTCTGGATTTCGTGCATCAGGGGACCGACCTGCCGCGCGGTTTTGGCCATGGCGCCGTAGGTGTCGATTTCCACCAGCATCATCCGTTTGGTCCAGACGGTATCGGCTCCATAGAAGATCAACGCGACCAGTGGTCCCAGAAAAAGGAGGAGAAATTTGTTTTTCAGGTTCAACCTGTTGATAAAGTTCATGGCACCCTCATGCCTGTGTTCATGGATGGTATTTTCCCGTGATCGATGACCACATGAAAACCACGGGATGCGCGGCGGACCGCATGGTCATCGGATTGCCCGTGCCAATCCGGACACGGGGCGGGCCGTGCTGCCGAGGTCGATATTGGGTGGATCGATGGCTCGTCGTTTTTTTATCTGATTGGGCAGTGGCATGTCTCTTTGCGTGGTTTCGATGCGGACAAGTTCGGTGAGATCGATGACGAAAACCATCTTTCCGCCGATTTCGACGATGCAGGAGATACACTTCAGGGAAGGGTACCATCGCATCAGGGATGGTAACGGTTTCTTCTCGAAGGGATCAAGGCGGTGGAAATCGGAGATGTTGTCAATGAGAATGCCGATGTTTCCTCTGCCCGAACGTGGCAGTACCACCGTTGGCACCCGATAGGCGCCGATCAGGGTTCCGAACGAAAGTTTCTCGTGCAGATAGTGCAGGGTCACCTGTTCGGGAACATCGCCAACTGCCGTCAATCTTTGAATTTGATGACTCTCGATGCCAAAGGAGAATCCCTGAACGGAAAACACAAGAATTTCGTACCTTTTTGCATGTGACAGGTTGCCTTCCAGGGAAAGATCATCGTCGTTCATCGGCATTACCCATGACGGTCCGGATCGGAACGACCGCCCACCCGGGAGAAGATCCGTCCCATGTCGAGGAGGATTGCGTAACCGTTGCGGTAGGGGATCTGTCCGGTAGCCAGGGCGCTGACCTGTTCATTGAGTGTGAACATGACTTCCTTGAGTGCTTCCGGCGACATGTTGAGAATGTCCTCCACCGAATCGACGAGAAATCCGGAGACGATACCTTCATGGTTGGCGACAACGATGCGTTGCCGCGAGCGGGCCGATTGCAGTTTTTCCAGTCGCAGAAGGTGATGCAGGTCGATCACCGATTCGATGCCGCCGCGTACATCGATCACGCCCAGAAAGCAATCGGGGGCGCCAGGGACGCTGGTGATGGGCTGGGCTGGGAGGAGTTCGCGCACCTCGGCGCTGTGGCAGGCGAAAAAGTGTCCGCCGATGGAAAAGACCATCAGTGCCAGGACATCCTCGCCTTCCGAGAACAATCTTTCGCCGTCTTCATGGCTGTCCATGGTCCGCGCGGAAGATTCCTTTCGGTCCGCACCCATCGCCAGGCACTCCTTATCTTCAGGTTGAAAGTCCGTTGCGGCCAGTGGACCAGAAACGCGGGCGTCTCATTCCCAATCCACACCCCTGCCAACGGTTTCACAAGGAACCATGTACATATCGGGACAGGGGCCGTTGGTCAAGATGCAAAAATGTCATCCAATGAATGGCGACGAGGATGTTTTTTCCCCACGTCTCGATCCGATGTACCTTGAGCGGGGGAGGGGTCTGAATGGTTACCTCGTGGCAAACAAGCCGCTCTTCCCGGATTCGAGGAAGGATTTTCAGGAAACGATCATGGGGGAGGGCAATGTCGCTCATGCAAAGGCATCAACCACGGGTTGCCCCAGGGAGAATCCTTGGAGAAAGTCCGAGTCGGTATTTCAGGATTGGGTTTTGGGATCCCCGGTCGGATTACCCGAAGAATTGGCCGCGGCGCTGTTTTCGTATTCGGCGCGGGCCTCGGGCGAAATATTGACGACGACCGCGGCATCGTTTTCTCCCTTGCGGACGGCCCGTTCATCGCTGGTCTCGGTTCGTTCCATCTCCGTGACCTGGGTCTGCCTGGCGGCTCCGGTCACGTCGGGACTTTTGCGATAGGCCGTCAACATGGCCTGCATGGTGTCACCGGCGACAGCATCGATACTTGTAGCCATGATCGTTTCCTTATGAGCAAGAAGAATTGACGATTTCCAGTGGATGCGCCACGCAAGGCGCTCCGTCCAACGCCCGTTCACGCCCCATTCACCTTGGGGCATGTGGGTGATGTCCACTTCCATAAGGTCAAATATACAACATTCGACTCGATAAAAAACAGATTTTACGCCGGTGATTCATTTTTTTTCGTCACCATCCCGATTGAACCGATCCGTTTCAGGCCCGTGGCAAGACGGAGCCAATCCATTTCGGTTCCGGGCAGTCCGAAGCGAAGCCCGCGCGGGGCATCGAAGCGTCGGACCAGAATTTTTTGATGGGCCAGGGCTTCCCATACCCATGCACTTTCCTCGTGGGGGACCCATTGAAACAAGGCGGTCCGTGCCGCCACATCCAGTCCATGGTCCTTCAGAAGAGTCGTCAGGCGTTGGGCATTGTGTTGCAGGGATTCCCGGACCCGGCATTGCCAGGAACGGTCGGTCAGTGCCATTCTGGCCAACCATCGTGAGGGGCCTGCGACATTCCAGGGCCCCAACTGTTCCCGCACCGACGCCAATACCGGTCGTGGACCAAGAAGAAAACCGACCCTGGCCCCCGCAAGACCAAAGAATTTGCCGATCCCGCGCAATACCAGAAGCCCTTCCCGTCCGGTATCCGCCGCCAGACTCTCGTTCGTCTCGGCATCCATGAAGGCTTCATCGACGATCAACCAACCGCCATGATTGTTGAGCCGTTGCCACCAGGAAAGGAGAGTCGTTCGTGACAGCCTGCGGGCCGTCGGATTGTTGGGATTGACCACGACCAGGACTGCCAGTCGCTCCAACAACGATTCGGTCATCCGGTCGATTTCCATGAGATCGAACCCCCCCCTGCGCCAGGCATGGGCATGCTCGGCATACGTGGGTGACAAAACAGCCACCGCGCCGTCACGCGCCCGGAGTGTCGGAAGGGCCTGAATGATGGCCTGGGACCCCGCCGCGGGCAACAGGTCCGTGCAACCGAAATACGCCCTGGCCGCTTCTTCCAGACCATCCTCCGCCTCGGGCAGCCGGTTCCATGCCGCCACGGGAATTTCCGCGGCGGGATAGCCGTTGGGGTTGATACCGGTCGAAAGATCAAGCCATGAGGAAGGATTCCCGCCGAATCGCGCCGCCGCCTCACGGATTCCACCGCCATGCTCCAACACATGCCTTTCCTTTGCGGGTAAATGCGATCCCTCGTTCCCCGGCGATCGACAGCGGCGTGACGATCTTGCAACGCGGATGTATGACCGATCGCCGGATCGAAAGGAATCATGGCATCGGTTGCAACCGGAGGCAGGGATCAATAAAGTGTTTGTCGATGCCCTTCTATGGAGAACCTAGCCTGTCCATGACCATTGCACCAGGATTTATCATTGCCGCCCCGCAGTCCCGTTCAGGGAAGACCACCGTGACCCTTGCGCTCATGGCCCTGCTGAAACAAAAGGGAATTCCCGTGGCTCCATTCAAGGCGGGACCCGATTACCTGGATGGCGCCTGGCACCAGATCATTCTTGATCGTCCTTCCTATAATCTGGACACGTTCATGGTGGGATCCGCGGAATGCTGTCGTCTGTTCCGGGAAAAACGGGGCCAGGCCCTGGGGATCGTCGAGGGGGTGATGGGTTTGTTCGATGGCCGAACTGGCGTCGGTGGTCCCGGATCGACCGCGGATCTGGCGCGACAGCTGGGACTGCCGGTGTTGTTGGTGGTCAACGTCCGCGGCATGGCGGGATCGTTGGTCCCCCTGGTCCAGGGCTTCGTGGCGGCGGCGGAAGGATTCGAAATCGCCGGGATCCTCGCCAATCATGCGGGGAGCCGGAATCATGCGGATCGTCTTGCGGGTTGGCTGGCTGAGTATCGGCTTCCCCCCTTGATCGGTTGGATGGGGCGGGAGGAAGATCTGGCACTTCAGGAACGGCATCTGGGACTGACCCTTCCCGGGGAAGCGCCTATTCCTCCGTCATGGGATCGTCTGGCCCGGTCTCTGCATCTGGACTGGGATCTTTTTTCTGGATGTTTTCAGGTTCTTCCGGAGGTCGCTTCAACGGTGGCGTCCGTGGCGGCCTCCTCGGCACACACGCCTCTCGAAGGAAAAAAAATCGCCATCGCCCAGGATGCGGCGTTCACGTTCATCTATGCGGCCAACCTGGAATGTCTCGAACGGATGGGGGCTTCGCTCCATTTTTTTTCGCCGCTGGCGGGAGATTCCCTTCCCCGGGACAGTGATGCGGTCTGGCTGCCGGGTGGCTATCCCGAGGTGCATGCCCGGCAACTTGCGGCAAGTCCGACCCTTGGCATGCTGCGGGATTTTGGCCGGAGTGGCGGCTTCATTCTGGCCGAATGCGGCGGCATGATGGCTTTGGCGGCGTATCTGGTCGATCATCGGGGAGATTCCTGGCCCATGGCGGGTTTTTTTCCCATGCGCACCGTCATGACGTCACGCCTGGCCGGTCTGGGGTATCGCCAGGAACGGTCCGGGGTGCGGGGACATGAATTTCACCATTCGATCCGCGAACCCTGTCCCCTTCCCCCCGCATTTGTCGTCGATCGCGGCGATGGTGGGCTGTTTTTGCACAATGTTCGAGCATCCTACGTCCATTGGTATTTTCCATCCGCCCCCGACGTGGTTGCTTCTTGGTTGGGATCATCGGCTTGGCCGGGCGCAAGCGACAGGGAGATTGTTGAACATGGGTAAACTTTGGATTGTCGGTGCGGGACCCGGCGCGGTCGATCTGATCACCGTGCGCGGACGGGAAATCATCATGAGGGCCGATGCCATCCTCCATGCCGGTTCCCTGGTGAGTCCCAGACATCTGGAGTTTGCTCCGGCCCACTGTGAAATGGCCGATTCGAGCGGCATGACCCTTGAGGAGATGGTGCGTTGGCTTGGAGAACGGCTGCAACGTCTGCCGAATGTCGTCCGGTTGCAAACGGGTGATCCCTCACTGTATGGCGCATTGACGGAATTGACGACGCCTCTGCGCAAGGTGGGGGTGGACATGGAAGTGGTTCCCGGAGTTTCTTCCGCCATGGCCTCGGCGGCGGCGGCCATCGAAAGCCTTACGCTTCCCGAGGTGACCCAGACGGTGATCCTGACCCGGACGGAAGGGCGCACTCCCATGCCGGAAAAGGAAAAACTGCACCTTTTGGCATCCCATGGAGCCACTCTGTGCATTTTTCTTTCGGCCACCCTCCTCGACACGGTGACCCGTGAACTGTATCGCGCCGGATGGTCCGGACAACAGCCGGTCCTCGTGGTCCACAAGGCCTCCTGGCCCGGAGAGGAACGGATCATCCGAACAACGCTCGAAGACATCTCCCGTTCTTGCCGGGAGGCGGGAATCGGCGGTCAGGCGATGATCATCACCGGACCGGCGTTGAATGCGGCCCAAAACGAGGACAATCCTGTCTCGCGTCTTTACGCCAGCGATTTTTCCCATGGATTCCGGAAACAAATGTGACAAAGTGGAATGAGGACGTGTGAATGTATTTCCCGAATGTACGGGAATCGGGCCAACCTGGTTTATTGGAGGAGAAAAATGATTCCGGAAGTCTTTGTCGAGGGTATCGGAGAGATGAGCTTCAATCTGGGAATGGTGCGGATGAATCTTGTCGGTCTGTCGCAGACAGACAAGGATGACAAGGGAAACCCCGTTCCGGAGAACCGGCAGCAGGTCATCATGTCACTGCGGGGATTTCTGGTATCGTTGGCCGCCATGCAGAACATGGCCGATAAACTGACCGAGGCGGGGGTGTTGAAGAAAAAAGAACCATGAAGAGGATGACGCCTCCAGGGGGGAGAACCCCCTGGAGGTTCAGGGGGTAAAGTACCTGGGGCCAAGGACTATAAAGCGATCGAGCGGTCAGGGCCATGAAGTCACGAGAACCGGACTGGAAAACATCGTGATCTCAGGATTGATTTTCGATACGGAAGGCTTCACGATTCTGTCCTTTTGCCTCATATTCACGCAGCCATTTCGGGGTAGGTCCCTTGCCGCTCCATGTTTGATCGGGAATTTCGGGGTTGCGGTATTTGGGAGGCAGTTTCATCCCTTTGTCACTGCGGGTCATGCGTCCGGTTTGGTTTTCGATGAAATCCTCGATGGATTCGAAGCCGGCAACCTTGGCCAGTTCATTCATCTGGGAACGAATTTGTCTGGATTTCTCGCGCCGTTTACGTTTGATGACCCCTTCGAGTTCGGAACTCAAGGAGACCAGCTCTTCGAGCGGCATTTCTTCAAAATTGGAACTGTGTATGGTATTCACTGTACTTTTCCCGATTGATGGAGACGGACGAGACTGTTCACGATTGCGATCGATCAAGGATTGAAACCGATCAGCAATGTGATCATCCAACCATTTTGACCATTCATAAAATACCCTCTTTGGAAAGGACCGTCAATGCGTTGAACAAAGACTATGGAATTTTTTCAGTCGCGATGCAGGAAATGGATGTGTATGGATTGAATGGGAGGGTGTAGCATGGAAGATGACGGGGGGACCTCACGGGTTTTTCCAATAACCGAGGCTACAACAAGTACTGTCACGTTTGGAGGCGAACATGTCGGAACAATCCAGAACCGTTTTCCCGGACATCATTTATACCAAGGTCGATGAAGCCCCGGAACTTGCGCGTGCGTCGTTGCTCCCGATCGTTGCCGCTTATTTGAAAAAAGGCGGGATCGTGGTGGGAACGAAGGATATATCGCTGGCGGGGCGCATCATTGCCGCGTTTTCTGAAAGGATGGGGCCTGAATCGAGACAGGAGGACGATCTTGCATTGTTGGGGGAATGGGTGACCACGAAGGAAGCCAATGTGATCAAGCTGCCCAATATCAGTGCTTCCCTGCCGCAATTGAAAGGGGCCATCCGTGAACTCCAGGGGCAGGGTTATTCCGTTCCGGACTATCCGGAACAGGTGAACACTCCGGAAGAACGTGAAATCCGGGCGCGATATGACGCCATCAAGGGGAGTGCGGTCAATCCGGTCCTCAGGGAAGGCAATTCCGACCGTCGGGTTCCCCGTGCGGTCAAGGAGTATGCCCGGAGGAATCCCCATTCGATGGGGGTATGGCATCGTGATTCCAGGACTCGTGTCGCGACCATGGCGGGCAATGATTTCTTCGCCAATGAACGTTCCGTGATCATCGCTCCCGAGGACGCGGGCGCGGGAAGAATCCTGTATACCGGAATGGATGGTCGGAATACCGTATTGAAAGCGGGGATTGCATTGCACGATGGGGCGGTCGTCGATGCCACCTTTTTGGGTCGGAACGCCCTGGTATCGTTTCTCCAGGAGCAGATCACCGCCGCCCGGGAGGAAGGACTCCTTTTTTCGATCCATCTCAAGGCGACCATGATGAAGGTGTCCGATCCGGTGATCTTCGGGCATGCCGTGGCGCTCTATCTGCGCGAGGTGTTTGAACGGCATGAGGCAACGTTGGCCGGACTGGGGGTCGATCCGAAGAATGGCATTGGCGATCTTCTGGCCCGGATCAAAACCCTTCCCGCGGATGTCGGGGGAGCAATCGAGGCGGACGTTCGCCGTTGTCTGGAACGGTCTCCGCCGTTGTACATGGTCGATTCGGACCGGGGGATCACCAATCTTCATGTCCCGAGCGACGTCATCATCGATGCCTCCATGCCGGCGCTGATCCGGGCGGGGGGGAAGGGTTGGGGACCGGATGGCCAAGCAAGGGATACGTTGTGTGTCATTCCCGACAGCAGTTACGCCGGGGTTTACCGTGCCGCCATCGAGTTTTGCAAGAGGCATGGCGCCTTTGACCCGGCGACCATGGGAAGCGTGGCCAATGTCGGGCTTATGGCGCAGCAGGCGGAAGAATATGGCTCCCATGGCACCACCTTCGTCGCGCCGGGACCGGGGACCATCGAAGTCGTGGCATCTTCGGGCAGGGTTTTGCTGCGTCATGAGGTCGGGGAGGGAGATTTGTGGCGTCTTTGTCGGACCAGGGATGAGGCGATTCGCGATTGGGTCCGATTAGCCGTCGAACGGGCGCGACTTGGCGCCATGCCCGCCATTTTCTGGTTGGATGAACATCGGGCCCATGATGCCTGCCTGATCGCCAAGGTGCGGGCGTATCTCCAGGATCACGATATCAGCGGTCTGGACCTGTCCATTCTTCCTCCCGAGGAGGCAACGCGGATTTCACTTGACCGGTGCCGTAAGGGTAAGGATACGATTTCGGTGACCGGCAACGTGTTGCGGGATTACAACACCGATCTGTTTCCCATCCTCGAGGTGGGGACCAGCGCCAAGATGCTTTCCATCGTCCCCTTGATGAATGGTGGTGGTCTGTTCGAAACCGGGGCGGGAGGATCGGCTCCCAAACATGTGCGGCAGTTTGTCGATGAGGGGCATTTGCGTTGGGATTCCCTGGGTGAATTTGCCGCCTTGGCCGCATCTCTGGAGCATCTGAGCCTGATCTCCCGGTCTCCGAAGGCGGCGCTCATGGCCAGGACCCTTGATCAGGCGACCGGGCGGGTATTGCTCGACAATCGTTCGCCCAGTCCGCGAACGGGTGAACTGGACAATCGCGGCAGTCATTTCTTCCTGGCCTTGTACTGGGCCGAGGCGTTGGCGAAACAGGATGAGGATCCCGAACTCAAAACAGTCTTTGCGCCATTTTTCGACCAACTGAATCGTCATCGGGATCAAATTCTGGCGGAACTGAATGCCGTTCAGGGACGACCTGTCGATCTGGGGGGCTATTTTCATCCCGATCCGGATAAACTGGCGGCCAGCATGCGTCCCAGTCCCACGTTCAACGCCCTGGTGGCGTCGTTGTAGGCCGATGAAACATTTTTGTGGGTCCAGGGGGATCATCCCCCTGGTGGGGTCCAGGGGCAAAGCCCCTGGTGGGGTCCGGGGCGAAGCCCCGAGGATCCGGCGTCAACCAACCGGCTCTCCGACCCAAATGGTATCGCGTCCAAAGGGATCGGTCCGCTCGAATTGCCGAATGGTCGCGTGGGGGAATCCCTGGATGCATTTGACCTTTCCGGTCGGACGAAATGCCTGATATTCGAACCATTCCCGGGAAAAGGAGATGGCGGACAGTTCCCCGGAGGATTGCTTTGCATAAAGAGTGACAACTTCCATGGTTTTTCTCTCGCGATAGATCGGGTGGCCGAGTTCCCTGAACCATCAGGGAATGAATCGATACGTCATCAACTTGATCGTTTCAGGACCTGTGTCCTGTCGAGGCGTCCTTGAAAACGTTTGCTCCATGCGCCGTTCGACCTGTCCCAAGAGCAGTTCGAAGCGGTTGTCGCGTTGGCCGGCGATGTTTCTTTGCTCGCCGGAGGTCCGGGCGATGGAACCAATGGCCTGAGGTTTCCAGGGGGTGGACGGGGGAAGGGGAACGTTTTTCGGGAAGACTGGAATTTGCATGGCACCCTCCGTCAGGCTCTTGAAGTCCGAATCGGAAGCGGCAATGCATTTTCTGGCCCATAGTTATTTCTGATGATATTTCAAACAGTTAATCAATCATGGAGCCGTCGGGCATCTCTGGAGAATGCCAAGAGTCCGACACGGTCTCGAAGGAAAGGGGAATCGGGCGCCTGGAAAGGGGGGGGGCCGGGCCACCGAAAACAAAATGCCACGGGAATCCCATGGCATTGAATGAGCGACGAAACGAATAGGGTGAATCGGCGGACGCTAGCGCCGACGGAAGCGCCTCGGGGGTTGGATACGGACGGGCACCAGGACCGCCTGGAAACGGGGGGTCGGTTGGAGCCATTGCAGAACCGCTTGAACCCAGGAGGCAAGAAATGGGATGCGCATGGCGGGCATGTCTTTCTGGTTGAGGATGAAGTCTGACACCATGGATCAATCTAGCAGAATCGGGGCAAAAGGTTAACCGTTTTTTTCACCCCGCCGGGGGTCAGGGATCGATTTTTCATGAAAAAGGGACCGGAAAGGGGGCCGACGTGGCGTATTCCGGTCCCTTGAGATACGAAATGGGACTTATCGGTACTGTCGCAGGCTCCACCATTCCAGTCCCTGTTTGACCAGGTGCATGGCGTACAGGGGCGGGAGGATCAGGCCGAAACGAGGGAACCTGGAGACGAAAATACCGGTGTTTTCGGTATCGACGATGCAGATCAGTTCGGTGCGGAAGGTGTGGACCGCTTTTTTGCCATGGAGTTGGGCAAAAAGGTTTTCGGCGGCGGCCGTGGCCTGCAACCGGGCCATGTGCGCCTGTTTGGCCCGCCAGTCGGGACCGGGAAAACTGCCGGCATCACCGGCGACATAGACATTTTGTGTTCCCTTGACGCATCCCGTGGACTCGGCCTCCAGGAAGCCTCCCGGAGACAGGGGGAATCCGGTCTTGGCCAACCAGGGTTGCCCGGTCATGCCGGGAATGAACAGGGTCATGTCGCTTGCGACCCGCCCCCCTTCCGTTTCGATGCCATCGGGCTTGAACTCCTTGATCTTGTGCCCCAGATGAGTGGCGATGCCCTTTTTTTTCATGGTGGCGAGCAGTCCCGTGACGGCCCTGGCCCCGAGACGTTTTCCCGGCTCGGCCATCGGACTGAAGAAGGTCAGCGCGAATTTTTTTCTGCGTCCGATGCGGCGCAGATGGTTTTCGATGCAAAACATGAACTCGAACATCGGTCCGCCGCGGACGGCGGACGGTTCGTTGGGATTTCCGGCAAAACCGAAGGCAAGGGTGCCGCCCCGCATCCGTTCGAGGAGCTCCCGTACACGCAGGGCATCGGTAAGATGGCAGGGCAGGAGGGCATTGCGTTCGATCCCGGGGGCTTTTTTCAGGTATTCCGCTCCCGAGGCGATCAGCAGGGCGTCATTGGCGATGGGACCGGCGGATGTGTCGAGAATGCGTCCGCCATTCCGGGCCCCGGTGGCCCGGGCGGCGATGAACCGGACGCCCATCCGTGCGAAATACGATTCCAGTGGGACATGGAGGCTACGGGAAGACCTTCCTCCCGTGGGGATCCAGATCAGGCTGGGTTGATAGAAAAATTCCGCCCTGGGCGCGACGACGGTCAGATCCAGCGTGCGTCCCGTGTCCAGTGTACGCAATCTGTCGATGGCCGCGAGCGCGGCAAAATTTGTTCCAACGATGGTGACGTTCACGTGTTCGAAGTTCCCCTGTGTGCATTTGGACTTTTTGAATCCATGGAGTTTCCGTTGGCGGGAGGATATTAAGGCATGCGTTGACACACTTTCCAGGGATTGTTATCTTTCAAAGTCTGGTTCATGCAACGGGGTGGGCATGCGATGGATGCCGGACGCGCCACCGTGCCTGTTTCATTCACGGGATCTTGACGTCAAACAATGTTGACACAACGGCATCGGGACATTCTGCAACGTGTGGTTCACGCCACCATTTACCAGGGGGAGGCGGTTGGTTCGAAAACCCTGAGTGGGATGGATGGCCTTGATTGTTCCTCCGCCACCATTCGCGCCGACATGGCCCAACTGGAGAAAATGGGCTATCTGATCCGGGATCACGCCTCGGCGGGTCGGAGGCCGACGCAAAAGGGGCTCCGTTTTTTCGTCGATTCCCTGCTCAAGGTGGCGCCACTGTCCGACAGCGACAAGGATCGCATCATCGCTGCCTGCACCCCTGAGATTCATGGATTCGATCTGGAGCAGACCCTGTCTCGGGTCTGCCGGGTGCTTGCGGCGATGACGCCCAACGCCTGCATCGTCCGTCTGCCTCGATTGGCCGATGTCGCCATCCATCGGGTCCAGTTCATCGAATTATGCGCCGATCGACCGGGGGAATTTCCGATTCTGGCCCTTCTGGTGTCTGAATCGGGCCATCTGAAAAGCCGGGTCATCCGTCTCCAGTCTCCCCTGCGGCAGAAGGAACTGGATGCCTTCGGCGAAACCCTGAGCCGTGAAATGCGGGGCAGGACCTTGACCGAGATCAAAGACGCCTTGCTTCGTGAACTGAAGCGGGGCGAGCGGATGTATCATGATCTGTGCCGCACTCTTTTGGCAAACCCCGTCCTGACCGCCGCAAGCGATGCCCTGATCGTCAACGGACGGATGAATCTCTTGGAGATGGGGAATCATGGCAACCTTTCGGGCAGGGAACTGGGAAGGATGCGTGATCTTCTGGCGGTCCTTGAGGAAAACCGCAGGCTGATTCATCTTCTGGACGAATGTGACCGACAGGATGGGGTTCGATTGTTCATCGGTTCCGAAAATGGGATCGTGCGGGATCATTCGTGTTCCGTGGTGGCGGCGCCGTTTTCCGGTTCCCGTGATCTGATGCCGGGGACGGTCGGGGTGCTGGGGCCGGTACGGTTGGATTATGCCCATGTCATTCCCCTGGTCGATTTTACCGCCAGGACGCTGGGGGCGTTGTTGTCGGAACGTCTTCTTTCGGGGAACCGGGAGGGGAACCTGGGTTGGACTCCGACGTAATGATGTCCGGATCGATGTGTTCACTTGTTGAAATGGATACCTGTTTTTTTCATCAACTCCAATGCGACGCTCTGAAGGAAAATGACTGACCCAAATCAAACCAATGGCATCAAGGAGAATCACCCTTTCCAGGCCGAGGTTCCCGTGGACGGGGAAGGTTTTTCGGCCCGGACGGATCATGAAGGCGATTCGTTGCCGGGGGAGGAAGAGTCGGAAGCGGGGGCTGTTCCAGGCGAGTCCCCATCATTGCCGGGGGAAGTGGACCGGCTCGTGGGACGGGTGGAAGAACTGGAAACCGCGCTTGCCGCCAGCCGCGACGAGACGCTGCGCTCCCTGGCGGACATGCAAAATCTTCGCCGCCGGACCGCGCGGGAGGTGCAGCAGGCGCGGGATTTCGCCGTGGAGGGCTTCGCCCGGGATCTTCTGCCGGTGGCGGACAACATGGAGCGGGCATTGTCCGCCATGCCCGAGCGCGAGGACCCGGCCCTGAAGGCGATGGCCGAGGGGATTCGTCTGGTCCAGGCGGAACTCGACCGGGTTTTCAAGCATCATGGGGTGACCCGGATCGAAGCCGTCGGCAAGCCTTTCGATCCCAATCTGCATCAGGCAGTGCAGCAGGTGGCGGTATCCGCCGCCGATTCCACCCCACCCGGCGCGGTTGTTTCCGAGCTGCAATCGGGTTATCTCCTCAATGGGCGCCTGCTGCGCGCTTCCATGGTGGTGGTCGCCAAGGACTAAGGAATGAATCGGAGTCGATCCGACACCCTTGGGAATGCCGGGTCTTTAGAGTGATTAAAGTTTGCACGGGTCTTGACAAATGAACCCGGCGTTCCCATATCAACGACGTAGTGCGCGGATCGTATCCGAAACAGTCACGGCGGGCCGGTCGCAAACCGGTCGCCATCATGGAACCAAGTGGAAAGGAAGCATGCGATGGGCAAGGTCATTGGCATCGATCTGGGGACGACGAACTCCTGCGTGGCCATCATGGAAGGTGGCGATCCCAAGGTGATTGAAAACAGCGAGGGGGTCCGCACGACGCCGTCGATGGTGGCCCTGACCGCGTCGGGGGAACGGCTGGTGGGGCAGGCGGCCAAACGTCAGGCGGTCACCAATCCGAAGAACACCCTGTTCGCCATCAAAAGGCTGATTGGTCGGCGTTACGATGATCCGATGACCCAGAAGGACAAGGGATTCGTTCCCTACGAAATCGTCAAGGCGGACAATGGCGATGCCTGGGTCAACTTTGGCGGCAAGAAGGTCAGCCCATCCGAAGTGTCGGCGATGATTCTGCAGAAGATGAAGCAGACGGCGGAGGATTATCTGGGAGAGACGGTTTCCGAGGCGGTCATCACGGTGCCGGCCTATTTCAACGATGCCCAGCGCCAGGCCACCAAGGATGCGGGTCGGATCGCGGGACTGGAGGTGTTGCGCATCATCAACGAACCGACCGCCGCCGCTTTGGCCTATGGTCTGGACAAGAAGGGGGGGCAGACCATCGTCGTCTATGACCTGGGTGGCGGAACCTTCGACGTTTCGATCCTGGAGATCGGTGACGGGGTTTTCGAAGTCAAATCGACCAACGGCGATACGTTTCTGGGGGGGGAAGATTTCGACAAGACGATCATCGACTGGCTGGCGGAAGAGTTCAAGCGTGAACACGGGATCGATTTGCGCAAAGATACGATGGCGCTGCAACGGTTGAAGGAAGCGGCGGAAAAGGCCAAGATCGAGCTTTCCAACAGCATGCAGACCGACATCAATCTTCCTTTCGTCACTGCCGATGCCTCGGGACCGAAGCATCTGAACATTGCCCTGTCGCGGGCCAAACTTGAAGCGCTGGTCGATCATCTGATCCAGAGAACCCTTGAACCCTGTCGGATCGCCCTGAAGGATGCGAAGATCACCGCCCGGGATGTCAACGAGGTCATCCTGGTCGGGGGGATGACCCGCATGCCCAAGGTGCAGCAGGTCGTAACCGAATTTTTCGGTCGCGACCCCCACAAGGGGGTCAACCCCGACGAGGTGGTGGCCATCGGAGCGGGCATTCAGGGTGGGGTGCTCAAGGGGGATGTCAAGGATGTCTTGTTGCTGGACGTGACGCCGCTTTCCCTGGGGATCGAGACCCTGGGCGGTGTCTTTACCAAACTGATCGACAAGAATACGACCGTCCCGACGAAGAAATCGCAGGTTTTTTCGACCGCCGTGGACAATCAGCCGGCGGTGACCATTCGCGTGGCCCAGGGAGAGCGGGAACTTTTCAATCACAACAAACTTCTGGGTCAGTTCGACCTTGTGGGAATCGCCCCGGCGCCGCGTGGGGTGCCGCAGGTCGAGGTCACTTTCGACATCGACGCCAATGGTTTGGTCCATGTCAGCGCCAGGGACAAGGGGACGGGCAAGGAGCAGTCGATCAAGATTCAGGCCTCGGGCGGTCTGTCGGATGCCGAGATCGACAAGATGGTGCGCGATGCCGAGGCACACGCGGAGGAGGATGCGCGCAATCGCAAGCTGATCGATCTGCGCAATCAGGCCGACTCGGTGATCTACAGCACCGAAAAAACCTTGAAGGAGCATGGTGAAAAGGTCGATGCCGCGATCAAGGGACAGATCGAGAAGGCCATTGCCGATCTTAAATCGGTTTCGGGTGGCGATGACGCGGCGGCCATCGAGGCCAAGACCCAGGCATTGATGGAAATCTCGATGAAGTTGGGCGAGGCGGTTTACAAGGATGCGCAGGCCTCGGGACCGGGGGGGGCGCAGGCCGGACCCAAGGGCGCTCCGGGTGGGGCGGACAATGTGGTGGATGCCGAATTCGAGGAAGTCAAGGACGGCAAGAAAGATTGAGACCTAGATGCCGAAAGATTATTACGAAACCCTGGGGGTGGGGCGTGACGCCAGCGAGGATGAAATCAAGAAAGCCTATCGCAAGCTGGCGATGCAACTCCACCCCGATCGCAATCCGGGAAACAAGGATGCCGAGGCCCAGTTCAAGGAGGTCAACGCCGCCTATGAGGTCCTGAAGGATGCCAAGAAGCGTTCCATCTACGATCAGTTCGGCCATGCCGGTCTGAGTCAGGGGGGGGGCGGGGGTGGTTTTTCCGGTGACGGCTCTGGTTTTTCCGGCGGCTTTGGTGATATTTTCGAGGAATTCTTCGGTGATATTTTCGGCGGTGGCCGCGGTGGCCGCGAGCGGGGCGGCGGACCGCAGCGGGGTGAGGACCTGCGTTATGACATGACGGTCACCCTGGAGACCGTCATGAACGGAGCGGAAGAGAAGATCCGGATTCCCACCATTGTCGAATGTGACAGTTGCAAGGGGACGGGGGCCAAACCGGGGTCGTCTCCCGAGACCTGCCCCACTTGTCAGGGGATGGGACAGGTTCGTACCCAGCAGGGATTTTTCTCCATAGCCCGAACCTGTGCCGCCTGTGGTGGCCGTGGCAAGATCATTCGCAACCCTTGCGGCGCCTGCCGCGGTCAGGGGCGCAAGCGGGCGGAAAAGACATTGACGGTCAAGATTCCTCCCGGAGTCGATACCGGGACGCGGATTCGCCTTTCCGGGGAGGGGGGGGCGGGACTGGTCAATGGTCCGGCGGGGGACCTGTATATTTTGATCGATGTGGCGCGGCATCCGATGTTCGAGCGGTATGGTGTCGATCTTTTGTGTCAGGTGCCGATCACCTTTACCCAGGCCGCTTTGGGGGGAAAACTGGAAATTCCCAGCCTTGGCGGCAAGGCGCGTCTGGTGATTCCCGCCGGTACGCAGACGGGGAGCCGGCTGGCATTGCGCGGCAAGGGGTTGCCCCATTTGAACCGTCCGGGGGTTTATGGCGACCTGGTGGTCGAGGTCCGGGTGGAAACGCCGGTGCGGCTCAACAAGCGGCAAAAAGAGTTGTTTGAGGAATTGGCCAGTTGCAGTGACGACGATTCCCATCCCGATTCCAAGTCCTTTTTCGATAAGGTAAAGGATTTTCTCGATAAAATGGCCAGTTGAACCCAATCTTGGGGCGTTGCCCCAAACCCCACCGGGAAGGGGTTCCCCCTTCCCGGACCCATCCATGAAATTAAAACAACGGAATAGAATATGACCGAGAGTCTCATCGCGATTGCCGGAGCCGGGGGCCGGATGGGGCGGATGCTGGTGCAGTCGGTTCTGGAGCAATCAGGGTGCCGTTTGGTGGCGGCCAGCGAGACGGCCAGTGCGACGAACGGTTCCGATGTCCTTGGGCGTGACGCGGGAAGTGTCGCCGGGGTGGGGATGGCGGGGGTGCTTATCGAACCTCGGGCGGAGCATCTTTTTGCTCCGGGCCGTGTGGTCATTGATTTTACCACACCCCAGGCGACCTTGTGCCATGTGGAACTGGCCCGGGCGACACGTTCAAGCCTGGTGATCGGGACGACCGGTTTGAAGGAGGATGGGGTGGCGCTGATCGCCGCGGCAGCCCAGGAGATTCCTATTATTTTTTCTCCCAATTTCAGTATCGGTGTCAATTTGATGATCCAGGTTGCGGCCCAGGTGGCCCGGACCCTGGGTGAATCGTTTGACATCGAGATCATCGAAGCGCACCACCGGCACAAGATCGATGCTCCCTCGGGGACGGCCCTGGGGCTGGGTCGGGCCATAGCCAAGGCGCGCGGTTTGGTGTTCGACAAGGCGGCGGTTTATGCCCGGGAGGGGCATACGGGTGTACGTGGCGCCGATACCATCGGGTTTGCCACGGTTCGCGGTGGCGACATCGTCGGTGATCATACCGTTCTTTTTGCCGGAGAGGGGGAACGGTTCGAGCTGACGCACAAGGCTTCTTCGCGGATGACGTTTGCCCGAGGGGCGGTCAAGGCCGCTTTATGGCTGGCGGGAAAACCTCCGGGACTCTATTCAATGGGCGATGTCCTGGGGTTCCACTCCTGAACCTTGGCGGCATTGGTGGGATGTAAACATGCAACCTGCCATATATATGGCAGGTTGCGGGAACAAAGGAACTTTGAACATGGAATCGGTTGCAATTGCCTCGATCAAGCCGGGAAAGACGGTGACCCTGGAATTCGGCAACAAGGAGGTGATCCTGACCCGCCTTCCCGAACCGCGCAAGTTCAAGATGGAAGACTGGTTTGAGGATGAAGCCGAGATTTTCATTCTCGAAGACACCATCGAAGAGGATGAACCGTTGCACTATACGCTCGAACCGGTAGACGATCCCGAGGCGGTCCTGTCGCGCAATGCGGGGCTTTTCGGTATCAAAAGCGCCGTGCATGATTTCCTCGGACGGGTTGTCGGCGGCATCGAGATGGAAGAAGATGACGATGAAGAAGCCGATGACGCCGATGATGCTGACAAGTGAACCTTGACATGATCTACTGCTGACCGGTCATTTTTTTCGCAGGGGGGGACGGGATGCGCCAACAGGGTTTGGCGTTCCTGTCCTTGATTGTGCGCCGGTCCACCCTTGACGACGACCAATCCTCCGGTTGATCCTGTTTCCGCTCCGTCATCCCACAAAAGTGTTTGATGCGATGCTGTCGCCGTGCGGCGCGGTGCGCCTGTTTCATTTTGAGAGCGATCCTGAATCTGCTCAGGAATGGTATTCCTTGTATTTGCACACCAGGGATCCAAAGACCTGTAATTCACCCTTGACTTCGATCAATGGGTAACGCGAGTTCAAAGGTTTTAAATATCGTTGTTCTCCATGCAAAATAAACTGTTTGAAGGTAGGCCGATTCATTCCTTCGCGGGCGACCAGGAACCGATTGTGGGAGGCATCCCGTTTGGGGTCGATGATGATGATTTCCCCTTCGAGGAATTCCGATTCCATGGAATCATCGGCGACTTTCAGGGCAAACGCGCGATCGCTGGCATTTGGGGCGACCGGGATCCAGGATGTGACGTTTGGAAAGAAGTGTTCCATGGAGGGACCTTCGAATTTGATCAGTTCATCCCAGGTGGTCAAAGGGATGCGACCGATCAGAGGATAAGAATGATGGGGTACGCCGCCCTCGCCGATGCCGTGAGAGTCGGCCAGACAGGAGGCGATGCCGGGCAGGGCCATTTCACCGCGACCGGTATCGAGCCAGATGGGATCGACGCCGCAGGTCAGGGCGATGGCAATGGTTTTTCGGGAGGAGCGGGAACCACCTCCTTCGAGTTTGTGGATGGCGGTTTGACTGATGCCGACCCGTTCGGCCAGTTCCTTTTGCGTGATGCCCGCATGTTTTCTCGCCAGTTTGATACGCTCATTCAAGGTAGTGGACATGGCAAAGTGACTCTTTTGCTTGAGTTTTCCGGTTTGTCTTGAGGACGTCGATTTATGAAAACGGATATATTTATTATTTCTGACACACAGTCATCAACGTCCGGAACCCACAGGGTATATACCAATAAGCCTATAACGGGCGAAAGTCAAGATGAAAAATCGACGTTTTTATGGCGAAAGTTCTTCAGCGTTTCCCGATGGAAAAGTCCAGGAACCTTCGATTTCCTTGATGATGACAATGATGAAGATTCGACGAGGCGATCAACCTGAGTCTGATCGGTTGGGGGGAGGCAGGACTGAAAGGAGAGGGGAAAAATTGAATTTGTATTACTTTGATCTCGAAAGTGAAGCCCATCGAGATCGTGCCGGAGGGCTTCCATGTGAGTATGGAAGGATTTTGTTTGATATGTGAAGATTTTCGATGTGATGCATGTCTGTCCGGACCGTGCGGATTGGATGCAGGGCTTGAACGTTTTCCACCGAAGCATGATTGG